>PXDN01000295.1 GCA_003566375.1 Opitutia bacterium | reverse complement strand
CCCGCCGCTACGACGCGTTTCTCTTTTTCCCAACCACGCGGGCGCTTGAGCCGTTGGAGGAGGTTAAACGAAGGATGAGGCGCTGAAACCTGAAACCTGAAACCTGAAACCTGAAACCTGAAATTATTTTTTATGGAGCTCCCGGCGCGCGGCTCGTCTGGCTGCTTCAAGCGGCGGTGGCAATTTTCGGGCGAACGGTTTTTGCGCAAGTTTACCTTGATCGGGGGATGCGTTGGGTTGTAGGTTTACTGGCATACGGGTTTTTACCGGCCCGGTTTTTTGACAACCATGTGAACCCCCTTTTCAAAGGAGTCTCGAAAATTTATGGCCAGACCAGTCACTCTTTTCACCGGTCAATGGGCGGACCTTCCGCTCGCGAAAATGGCGCCGCTCGCCCGCAAAATGGGTTACGACGGCTTGGAACTCGCTTGTTGGGGGGACCATGTGGATGTCGCCAAGGCGGCCCGCGACAAGACGTATTGCAAGGAAAAACGGGCGTTGTTGAAGAAGCACAAATTGGAGCTGTTTTCCATTTCCCACCACCTTGCCGGGCAACTCGTGTGCGATCCGAATAACGACAGCCGCAGTGACGCCTTTGTCCCGAAAAAGCAACAGGGCGATGCCGGGGCCAAGCGGGACTGGGCGGTCCAGACCATGAAGAACGCGGCCCGCGCCGCCCGCAATCTCGGGGTGGACGTGGTCAACGGCTTCACTGGTTCTCCGATCTGGCACCTGCTTTATTCGTTTCCCCCGGTGCCGCCCGAAATGATCGAGGAGGGCTTCCGGCGGTTCGCGGAGCTGTGGAATCCGATTCTCGACGAGTTTGACAAGTGCAAGGTGCGGTTCGCGCTGGAAGTGCATCCGACTGAAATCGCTTTTGACATCCACACGGCGGAGCGGGCGCTGGAGGCGGTCGGGCGCCGGGAGGCGTTCGGTTTCAATTTCGATCCAAGCCACCTGATTTGGCAATTTGTCGAACCGGTTGAATTCATCAAAGCGTTTCCCGACCGCATTTATCACGTCCATATGAAAGACGCCGCCCGCACTCTTGACGGCCGTTCGGGCATTCTCGCTTCCCATCTCAATTTCGGCGATCCCCGCCGCGGATGGGATTTCCGCTCGGTCGGCCGGGGGGATGTTGATTTCGAGGAAATCATCCGCGCCCTCAACCGAATCGCTTACCAAGGCCCGCTCTCCGTGGAGTGGGAAGACAGCGGCATGGAAAGGGTGGCCGGCGCCACCGAGTCGTGCGCCTTTGTCAAAGGCATCGACTTCCAGCCGGGCGAGCTGGCCTTCGACGCCGCCTTTGACAAGAGCAAACGCTGAAACCCGACAACCGGAAGGAAACACGCAACCATGAAACGCAAACTACGCATGGGCATGGTCGGAGGCGGCCGCGGCGCTTTTATCGGCGCGGTGCACCGCTCGGCCGCGCTAATGGATGGAAACATCGAACTCGCCGCCGGCGCTTTTTCCACAAACCCGAAACGCTCGGCCGACTCGGGCCGGGATTTGTTCGTCGATCCGGCGCGGGTGTATCCGGATTATGAATCCATGGCGGAAGCGGAGGCCAAGCTTCCGCCGGAGGAACGGATCGACTTCGTCAGCATCGTTACCCCGAACCACACCCATTACGACATCGCCCGGCTTTTTCTGCAAAAGGGATTTCACGTCGTCTGCGACAAGCCGATGACCGTGACCCTGAAGGAAGCGAAGGCGTTGCGGACGCTGGTGCGCAAGTCCGGAAAGGTGTTTGCCCTTACCCATAACTACACCGGTTACCCGCTGGTTAAACAGGCCCGCGCCATGGTGGCCAAGGGACAGCTGGGGCGGATTTTGAAAATCGTGGTCGAGTATCCGCAGGGGTGGTTGCTGGAGACCATAGAAACCACCGGCCAAAAACAGGCCTCCTGGCGCACCGATCCCAAGCAGGCCGGAGCCTCCTGTTGAGTGGGCGACATTGGCACCCACGCCGAAAATCTCGCCCGTTACATCACCGGCTTGGAAATCGAGGAATTGTGCGCCGATTTCACCACCTTTGGCAAAGGGCGTAAACTGGAGGACGACGCCAATTTTCTCCTCCGCTATAAAGGCGGCGCCCGCGGCGTTCTGCACGCCTCGCAAATTTCCTCCGGCGAGGAAAACGATCTCAACATCCGGATTTACGGGACCAAGGGTTCCCTCGCGTGGCGTCAGGAGGAGCCGAACCGGCTGGTCATGAAATCCAACGACGGCCCGCAAAAAGTGTTCACCCGCGGCAACGCCTGGTTGCTTCCCGCCGCGCGCGGGGCCACCCGCCTGCCGCCGGGCCATCCCGAGGCCTTCCTCGAGGCGTTTGCCAACATTTACGCGGAAGCCGGGCGCGCCATGACCGACCAAATCGAAGGTCGCAAACCGAAAGGGTATGATTTTCCAACCGTGGATGACGGGGTGACCGGGGTGGCTTTTATCGAGACCGCCGTGAAGTCGGCCCGATCCAAGCAAAAATGGACCCGCATGCCTTCTCTCCGCTGACATCATGGGGGGGGTAAAATGGCACGCCGGGAAACCCGCCGCCTGGATCGAGGTCACGGGGGAGGATGCGTTTTCGTTTTTGCAGGGCCAGTTTTCCAATGACCTGCGGGGTGAAACGGGTCTCTGTGCCTACGGGTTGTGGCTGAATCGAAAGGGGAAAGTTTTGGCCGATAGTTTTGTCTGGCGGGCCGGGGAGGAGCGCTGTTTTTTGCTCAGCACCCATTCCCCCGCCTCCGTTATCATCGACCGGTTGGAGAGCCACATCATTGCCGACGATGTGGAAGTGGCCGACCGCACCGCCGAAGTGGAGTTGATCTCCCTTTGGGGAGAGGGTGCCGCCGACCTCATCAAACGGGCCGGTCTCTCCGCGCCTCTTCCCGGACGCGCCGTCCCGTGTGGGCAAACGGTCGTTTTCCCCGGCCGGCGTTCCCGCCTCGGCGGCGTGGAGCTGGTTGTCCACGAAGAGAACGCCGCCGCGGCGGCCGGTGAATGGGAACAAACCTTTGCCGGTCTCGGCGCGGAACAAGCTGATGCCGATGAGATGGAAGCCGAGCGGGTCCGGGCCCGCATTCCCGCGGTGCCCGGTGACATCGGTCCGGAGGATTTGCCGCAGGAGGGCGGTTTGGAGGCCGACGCGATCTCGTATCAGAAAGGTTGTTACCTGGGTCAGGAGGTGATGGCCCGTCTCCGCGCGATGGGCAACCCGCGGCGCTCTCTGGTGCCCGTGCGGGTGGAAGCGCGGGAGGCACCCGCTCCCGGAACCCCCTTTTACGACGGAGCAAAGGTGGTAGGCACCCTCCGTTCTCTGGCGGGGCGCGGACCGTGGGAAGGCTTGGCCATGGCGCATCGGGACGCGACCGCCAAAGCGCGGGAATTTTCCCTTGAACCCGGCGGCTCTCCAGCCGTCTTTGTCACGGGATCGTCATGACGTCGGATGAACGCGAACAGGAGCTTTTGCGCGAAGCCTGCGTCCGCCTGGGTTCGACTCCCGGGCAGGCCCGGGTGATGGCGGCGCAACTGTTGAAACGTGCCGAACAGATGTCCGCCGAGCGGTCGATTACTAAACTTGAGGCGATGGAATACCTGCTGAAATTGGTCGTTGCGGGGCGGGAAGGACGCGATCCGGGGGCGGTTTTGCCCCCTGATCATTCGGAAACCCGTTGAAAAGCATGCTTTGACGAAGATTTTCTATTGACGGACCCGCCGCTTTCACGCCTTCTAGCTTTTTGTCAATTCACCTTCGTGATTAACCCAATAGGAGCTACCGAATGAACAAAGCAGAACTGATTGAAGAAGTACAGAAAAACCTTGGAAGCGACGCTTCCAAAGCTGCCGCCGATCGCGCCGTGGACGCCGTTCTGGAAGGCATTAAAAAAGGAGTCAAGAAGGACAAGAATGTCCAATTGATCGGATTTGGAACCTTTACCGTGGCCAAACGGGCCGCCCGCGAAGGAATTAATCCCCGCACCAAGGAGAAGATCAAGATCAAGGCCTCCAAAACCGTGAAGTTCAAAGCCGGCGCCACCTTGAAGGCCATGGCCTGAACATTCCGTCAGTTTTTTTATTGCCCGCGGCCGTTGATTCGGCCGCGGGTTTTTTTTTGCAACGAACCCGTCTCCGCATCCCGAAGTTGTCGATCATCAAAGGAAAACCGTTGCGGGAGATCGGCTGATGGCGGGCAAGACCGGTGAAATTTTTTTACCATTGGGCGGACCGAAAGCCGGTCAAGGAGGCGTGAGAAAGGATATGTGGAGCCGCCCCCATGCAGCCCGTTCGGCGGCGGACGTCCACCGGCAGTTTCTCCGCCCGCGCGCCGTGGCCCGTCTCAACCGTTCCGGTCGGGTGGGGGCGGACGGGATTTCGCGCGCCAGCGCGAGGTTTCCCTTTTGCGGTCGGACTCGCGGCGGCGGTTGTCGCCCGCGGCTTGCTCGGCCACCAGTTTCAACCAATTGGCCAACCGCGTGGGCGATACGACTCCCTCTTCGACGGCCGCGCGCACGGCGCAACCGGGCTCCCGGAGATGGCCGCAATCGCCGAAACGGCAGGTGGCCGCCAATTCCTCCAAGTCGCGGAAAGAGGCTTTCAATCCGGTTTCGGCTTCCCACAAACCGAATTCCCGCAACCCCGGGGTATCCAGCAACCAGGCGCCTCCGGGCAGGGGGACCAAGTGGCGGGAGGTGGTGGTGTGCCGGCCCCGGTTGTCACTTTCCCGGGTTTCGGCGGTGCTTTGGACAACGGTTCCGCACAGCCGGTTGACCAGGGAGGATTTGCCCGCGCCGGAGGACCCGAGCAGCGCGATGGTTTCGCCCGGCCGCAGGTAAGCGGTGGCTTCCTCCATGCCCGTTCCATCCACGGCGCTGGTGAGAATCACCGGCACGCGGCCCAGGCGGGAAGCGGTTTCGCTTCTCACCGCTTCCGCATCGGCGCGCAGGTCGGCCTTGTTGAGCAGCACCACGGTTTCCGCTCCGCCGCCGCGGGTTGCCGCCAGGAAACGTTCGATGCGGCGGAGGTTGTAGTTGAGATCCAGTCCGGTGACGAGAAAGAGGGTGTTCACGTTGGCGGCGAGCAGTTGTTCGCCCACCGCTTTGCCGATGGCCGGGCGGGAAACCAGCGAACAGCGGGGAAGGACCGCGTGAATGACCGCCGGTCCGGCGGCTTTCCGCTCCATGACCACCCAGTCGCCGACGGCGGGGTAATCCCGCCGCGATTCCGCCCGGTGCATCAGTTTGCCCGCGCAGCGGGCGGGGACCTCGCCGTTTTCAGAGATCAGAATGTATTCACCGCGCAACTCCATGGCCACGCGGGCGGCTTCCCGTTCGGCTTCCCTGAGTGGAAGAAAAACCGCCTCCCACCGTGAATCCCAACCGAGTGAATCCAACCTCATGACGGGACGGGGGAGGTTCTATTCCGGCAACGGAATTTCGTTTTGCCAGATTTGTTCCAACGGCTGCCGCTTGCGGATCAGGCGGGGTTCGCCGGAATCGTCCACCAGCACTTCCGCCGCTTCCGGAAACGAATTGTAGTTTTTGGCCGACATGCCCGCGCAGTAGGCGCCCGCTCCGTCGATCACGCAGAGATCCCCGATGGCCGCCTCGGCAAGGCGCCGGGGGTGCAATTGTTCCGGTTCTCCGGGAGCGGGGGTCAGGATGTCGCCCGATTCGCAGCAGTGGCCCACCACGATGTAGTCCCGCGCCCGCCCGGTTGGGGATTTGGGCAAAATGGAAATCGGATGTTGGGCGCCGTAGAGCGAGGGCCGCAAAATTTCGGTCATGCCGGAGTCGAGTTTGAGGAACTCGTGGCCGTCGTCACCGGTGGAAACCACGTCCTGAACCGTGGTGAGCAGCGAGCAGGCATTGGCCACCAAGAAAGTGCCCGGTTCGATTTCCAAGTGGATCTTCCGACCGGTCTCGCGGGCAAATTCCCGGAATTTTTCCGCCACCGGTTCACCGATGACTTGCGGGTCGGTCGCCTTTTCATTCGGCATGCGGGCGACCTTGTAGCCGCCGCCGAGATTGAGCACCGTGACTTCGGGAAATTGGCGGACCAAATCCAAGCTCATCCCGGAAACCCGTTGCCAGACTTCCGGATCGCTCCCGGAACCGATGTGGGTGTGGATGCGAACCACCTTGAGCCGGTGGCGGGCCACGATTTCCCGCGCTTGGCCGATCCATTCGTGCCAGATGCCGAAACTGGAGGACGGGCCGCCGACATTGGTGCGGTTGTTGCCGCCCGAGCCGGCGCCGGGATTGAACCGGAGACCGACCGCTCCGCCGGGAAATTGCGCCCCGAAACGATCAAGTTGATTCAGGGAACAGGCGTTGATGTGGAGCCCCCGCCCGTGAAGTTCGGCAAAATCTTCCGGAAGCTCCTGGCTGCTGAGGCTGATTTTATTATGGGGAATTCCCAGCCGCGCGGCCCGGTGGACTTCGTGTCCGGAGCTTGCGTCGATGTGAAGTCCGGCGTTGGTGAAAAGCTGGAGCAGCGCTCCGGTGGGGCTCGCTTTCATGGCGTAGCGCACGGTAAGCCCGAACGCGTTCGGAAACCCGAGCATGCCGTCGATGCCCCGGCGCAGGCTGGCGAGGTCGTAAACGAAAACTGGCGTACCGTGGCGCGCCCGAATGGTTTCGGCCACGGCGGGCGACAGAAAACGAGGTTGGAGCGGTTCCTGACTCATAAAAGGGGAAGACAAGACGGGGTCATGACCGCTGGCAAGCGCGATGTCATGCTGGACGCCGACGGACTTCCGGAGACGGACTGTTTTCACCGGAATAAAAAAACCTCCGCGGTCGCAATCCGCGGAGGTTTGGCAAAGAACGTTTTTTATACCATATCCGTCCGGGATTATGGTTTGTGGAAATGGACGATGCCCCAGCGCAGATTGCCCGCCCGCCCGGCCGCGACCCAGTGGCGCAATCCGTTCAGCATGCGGTCCACATACTCTTCACTGATTTGGCCTTTCAGTCGTTCGCGGCGCTGCGTCAGTTCATCGTGCACGCGCTGGTAGTGTTCCGGGAGTTGGTGGGAATGGTCCTCGAACTCCACGAATTGCCATCCCAGCTTTTCCCCGTATTCACGGAACTCTTCGATCGAGCCGAGGGAATCGAGATGAATGCGGTTGTAAACATCCCGAAGTTCATTCGGGTCAACACCGGCCTTTTGCATAATGTCGGTGAAAATGAAATGTCCCCCGGGTTTGAGAACGCGGTCCACCTCTTGAAACACTTTTTCGCGGTTGCCGCTGTGAAGAATGGAATCCTGGCACCAAACGACATCGAAGGCGTCGGCTTCGAACGGCAAATCCTCAAAGTTGCCGTCCACCACCTCAATGGCTTCGGCCAACCCGCGCTCTTCATTCTTGCGGCGGTTGCGCTCGTTTTGGACCTCGCTCAGGTTGAGGCAGGTCAGTTTGCCGCCGCGGGCTTTGACGAATTGCCGGGCCGAGCCGCCATAACCGGCGCCAATGTCGAGCACGCGTGCGCTTTCGTTGATTTCCGGCGGCAGTTTGCCGATCATCCGGGCAACGGTGACTTCGCCGGCCGCCGCGATGGAGTGTTCCGGACCTTCATACAAACCGATGTGGATGTCCTCACCGCCCCAAATTTGAAAGTAGAACCGATCGGCATCCCCGCTGTTATAGTATTCGCGGGCCTTGCCGACCACGTTGTTGTTTTCGGATTCCTTCATTAGGATGATTCCTTTTCCGGGTTGGATTCTTCTTCTTCAATGTATCCCTTTTCCGCGATGTGGATGTAAAAATCCGGGTCCTCATGCTTGTGGGTTTCCTGAAAATCCCCGTAGGTGGTCACGTTTTGAAAGCCGACTTCGGTCATCAGACGGCGCACGTAATTTTTGCGCAACGGGAACATATTGAGATGATAAACGGATTTGTCGGGAAATTCGTAGCGAAAACGGGCGAGGCCGTCGTCCACATGCTCGGGCTCGGCTTTCACCTGGTCGCCGCAGTAGTAGTAGGCGTGCTTGCTGGAAAAGCCGCTGTCGAGAATGCCGTCGTAGTTCCGTTGGTCGAGAATGAGTATCCCGTCGTGGCGGAGGGCGGCGTAAAATTCCGCCAGGGTCTTGCGGCGGTCCCGTTCGTTAAAGAGGTGGGTGAAGGAATTTCCCAGGCAAATGACGGCGTCATATTTGCCGTGAATGTCGCGGTTCAGCCAGCGCCAGTCGGCCTGCACGGTGCGCAGGATGTGGTTGCGCCGGCGCCCGTTTTCAAACGCCTTGGCCAACATTTCCGGACTGCCGTCCGCGCTGTGGACCTCAAACCCTTCTTCGACCAACCGAATCGAATGGAAACCGGTGCCGGTCGCCACGTCGAGAATCTTCTTGGCACCGCGGCGCTTGAGTTCGTCGATGAAAAACGAGCCCTCCGAAGTGGCGCGCGCGTCCCAGTCGATCAACTGGTCCCATTTGTTGACGAAATCCCGAACGTATTCGGTCACGTATTTATCCGTCTCGCGGACGTTGGTTGGATCACTGCCGTAATCTTGTTTATTCAGCATGGTATTGAATGTTTGAACTGTTGTTGTGAATAAGCGTCCGGATGAGTGGGGGGACGGACGCTTCGGGAAAGCAAATTCTGATTCCATCGGAGGGTTTGACCGATGTTTAAAGGACCATCTTGCGAAACGGTTTTGGGAGTGTCAAACCCATAACTTGAAATTACTCCAAAAATAATTCATAATCAAACTATTATGAAATTTATTTCCGACGGGGCGACGCACGGGCACCGGCGATGGTTGTTCGGTTGGCAAACCGGGGCGGCGCGAAACGGAGGAAAGAGAACGGGACCTGGCTTACCGGGTGCCGGAGAACGAACTGCTGGAGCTGTTGGCGTAGGTCGGAATGAATTGAAAAACCGCCAGCAGGCTGATCACGAAAAACGAGGTTTCAAAGGCCGGAAAAAGAAAAATCCCGAAGAAAACCAGGGATTCTCCCAAAGCCATGCCGATGATCGCAAACACCAGCACTTGCTGGGGATCTTTGGCTTTCGGCAAAAGCACCCAGCGCATGAGGGCGCTGCCGAAGGACGGAATGAGCAGCATGATCAACAGGAAGGCGTCCACGCTTGTTTCGACATCATCCGGAACGCCCTGCCCGCCGAGAAAAATCCGATAGACAAAGATGCTGGAAAACAGGGAAACCCAAATAACCCAAAGAATCAGTTTCTGCGCTGAGGTGTGTGGAACCATGGGGCTGAATGGAGGTGCATAAAAGACCGCTTGGCAATCCCTTTTCGGGTTTCCCGTCACTGGATTTTTTGCCGGCGTGGATGAAATTATTTTGCACTACCCGTTCGATTGATCAGGTTGGATGATTTCCATCATGACTGTTCAGACCAACCCAGCTCCCCGCGAACTCCTTCCGGACGAACGCGGCCACTTCGGACCCTACGGGGGCATGTATGTCCCCGAAACGTTGATGACCGCTCTTTACGAATTGAATGAGGCGTATCTCGAAGCGCGGCGGGACACCGGGTTTCAGGCGGAGTTGCGCCGCTTGCTGAAGGAATACGCCGGCCGCCCGACCGAGTTGTATCTGGCCGAGCGGCTCACGGAGGAGCTGGGCGGAGCCAAACTGTATCTCAAGCGGGAGGACCTTCTCCACACCGGGGCGCACAAAATCAACAACGCCCTGGCGCAGGCCCTGCTCGCCAAACGGATGGGGAAAAAGCGGATCATCGCCGAAACCGGCGCCGGCCAGCACGGAATCGCCACCGCCTCGGTTTGCGCCAAACTCGGCTTGGAGTGCGTGATCTACATGGGGGCGGTGGACATGGAGCGGCAGTCGCTGAACGTTTACCGCATGCGTCTGTGCGGGGCGGAGGTGCGCGGGGTCGAGGCCGGCCAAAAAACCCTCAAGGAGGCGATTAACGAGGCGATGCGCGACTGGGTCACGAATGTTCGCGAAACCCACTACATTCTCGGCTCGGCCCTCGGCGCCCACCCGTATCCGATGATGGTGCGCGATTTTCACCGGGTCATCGGGCGGGAGACCAAAACGCAAATTTTGGAAAAGGAAGGCCGGTTGCCGGACGAATTGATCGCCTGCGTGGGGGGCGGGAGCAACGCCATCGGGTTTTTCTTTGATTTTCTCGACGATCCCGGGGTGAAACTGATCGGGGTCGAGGCGGGTGGACGGGGCGCTTCCCCCGGGGATCACGCCGCCCGTTTTCGCGGGGGCCGCCTCGGTGTCCTGCAAGGGTGCAAAACCTTTATTTTGCAAAACACCGACGGCCAAATCGAGCTGACCCATTCCGTTTCCGCCGGGCTCGATTACGCGGCCATCGGTCCGGAGCACGCCTATTACCGGGACAAGCGGCGCATCGACTACGACCAGGCCACGGACGCGGAGGCGCTGGACGCGTTCACCCGGCTGGCCCGCGGCGAGGGAATCATTCCCGCTTTGGAATCTTCCCATGGCGCGGCCTGCGCGCTGCGTCGGGCCGCCGGGTTGGGCAAAGACAAGATCGTGATTCTCAATCTCAGCGGCCGGGGAGACAAGGACGTGCGGGAGGCGGCCAAACAACTTGGCGAAAAGCTGCCATGAACAGCATGACCGGATACGGACGGGGCGCCTCCTCCGCCGATTCGGTTCAGGTGGTGGTGGAAATCACCACGGTGAACCGGAAGACTCTTGATCTGAATGTTTCCCTTCCGCGTGAATGGCAGGCGCTGGAACCGGGTATCGCCGAAACGGCGCGCGGCGCCCTCGCCCGCGGCCGGGTGCAGATTTCCGTGCAAACCGAACCGGCTGGCGAAATGGGGAGCGACTGGTTTGACGCCGCCGCGGTGGAGGCGGGATATCGGCAATTGGCGGAACTGGCGCAAAAGCTCGGTTCGCCGATTTCTCCCGACGGTCCCTTGCTGGCGGCCATTGCCGCCGCCACCCGTTCCCGTCCCGAGTTGCCTCCGGCGGAGGGTGCCTCCGCCCCGGTCGGCGAAGCGCTGGCCGCCGCCTTGACGGAACTCGCCGCCATGCGGGCCCGCGAGGGCCAAGCCCTGCAAACCGATTTGCGCGCGCGCGCCGAAACCGTGGGCGGTTCGGTGCGGGATATCGGGAAGATTGCTCCCGAAGTCGCGCCCGCCCACGGCGAGCTGTTGCGGAAACGGCTGCGGCAGGCCGGACTGGAAATCGACTTGGAGGATGATCGGGTTTTGCGTGAAATCGCCCTGTTCGCCGACCGGTGTGATGTATCGGAAGAATTGACCCGCTTGGAAAGCCATTTTGAGCAGTTGGCCGGCTTTCTGGGGGAGACCGGGCCGGTCGGAAGAAAGCTGGAGTTTTTACTGCAGGAAATCGGCCGCGAATTCAACACCATCGGGTCGAAAGCCAACGACGCCCGCATCACCCGCTTGGTCATTGAGGCCAAGAACGAACTGGAGCGGATGCGCGAGCAGGTTCAGAACATCGAGTAAGCTTCCTTTTTTCCGGCCCGGAACACTGAACACTGAACTCCCCGCCGGTCTTTCTTCGCCGTGTCAGGCGTCGGCGGGGAATGGCAGCAAGTGTTTGGGCTCCACGCCGAAGGTGACCTTGTCTCCCTCGGCGTGGTAATCGGAAACCCACGCCTTGACCGTGTGGCCGCCTTCGGTTTCGAGCAACAACTCGTTCTTGCTGCCCAGATAGGAGGAAAACAGGACCGTCGCCGGGATGCCTTCGGCGCGGATGGCGACATGTTCGGGACGGAAACCAACCTGCTCCTTTTCCGCGGCCCCGAGCTTGGAGGCGAGCGGATGGCCCGGCGGAAAGAGATTGATCTCCCCGATAAAGGAGGCGACGAACGGATTGGCCGGGCGGGTGTAAATTTCCAGCGGTGTGCCGATTTGTTGGATACGGCCCGCGTGCATGACGGCGATGCGGTGCGCCAGGGAGAGCGCCTCCTCCTGGTCGTGGGTCACGTAGATGCTGGTGATTTTGCTGACGGAGTGCAGGCGCTTGATTTCGGAGCGCAGGTCGAGGCGGAGTTTGGCGTCGAGGTTGGAGAGCGGTTCGTCAAAGAGGAGCACGTCCGGGTTGACCACCACCGCGCGGGCGAGGGCGACGCGCTGCTGCTGGCCGCCGGAGAGCGAGGCCGGTTTACGGTCGGCCAACGGGGTCATTTTCACCTGGGCCAACGCGTCGTTCACCCGCTTGGTGATTTCGTCGGCCGGAACCTTGCGCACGCGCAGGCCGTAGGCGACGTTTTCGAAGACGGTCATGTGGGGCCAGATCGCGTAATTCTGGAAAACCAGCGCGGTGTTGCGTTTGTGGGCGGGGATGCCGTTCATGCGCCGGTCGTTGAAAAGAATGTCCCCGCCCTCCGGTTCGTAAAAACCGGCCAACAGGCGCAGCAGAGTGGTTTTCCCGCAGCCCGAGGGGCCGAGCAAAAAAAACATCTCGCCCGATTTCACCTCAAGGTCCACGTGATCGACGATCACGTTTTGGTCGAATCGTTTTACGATTTGGCGCAGGGTGATGTTCATGAATTCATCAAGGTTCGGGGGATGGTTCGACGGCGGAGGCCAGTCGGCCCGCGGGTTCTCCGGTTTCGCCGGAAGCGTCGGCGAGGCGGGCGGCTTCGCGCTGAATGCCGCGGTAGCGGGCGACGGCTTGGTTCATCCATTCGTTGGCCATGCGGCCCGCGCGGACGCGGTCGGCGCGCCAGAATTCTGCCATTTCGAGGGCTTCCTCTTCCGAAACCAGCGGGCGTGAGAACCGGTCCATCAACGGTTGCCGTTGGTCTTCGGGCAGGCTGATGATGGCCCTCCAGGCCCGCCGCAGGTGCGAATGAACATCGATGATGCTTTGTCCGATCAAGTCGTTGAGGACTCCCCAGCGGGCGCTGCCGACGGCGGAATCGTATTCGATACCCCCTCCGTCGGTGAAGGGATTGAGCGGCACCAGCAAATCCTCCAAGCCGTCTTCATAGAGTTCGGGCAGAATGCCCATGCGGGTGATCCCGTAGCGCACGGCGCCGTCCGGGTGGCCGGTCGGCCGCATCCAGAGGGACTGGCCCGCCCGCGACATCACAAAAGTGACGAATTCCTTGGCCACGTCGAGGTTGGGGGCGCCGCGCAGGATGCCGATGCCGTCGGGATTGATCACCGAGACCTCGGCGGGGATGCGGAAGCGGACGTTTTCGATTCCGAGAAAGGCCTGCTGGGTCATGCCGTTGATGTCGATGGAGACCGCGTAGGCGGCTTCGCCCATCGAGACTTCCTTGGTCGGGGCGGAGCTGTTTTGCAAAAACTGTTTCACGTTGCCGCTCATCTGGTAAATAACCTCCCAGCCGCGCTCCCAGCCGTAGGCTTGGAGGATGATTTCGTAAATCATGTGCACCGACCCGCTTTTACGGGGGTCGCTGGAGCTGACCCAGCCAAACAGGCGCGGATCGCACAGATCGATCCATTCGCGAACCGACGGCAGGCCCACCAGCTCGATGACCCTGCGGTTTTCCAGAAAGCCGAAGGAGGAGAGGGCGGCGCCGTAGTAAGTGAAGTCGGGGTCCACCAGGTAAAAGCCGCCCAGTTGCGGCGGGATGGCGTCGAGCAAATCATCGGGCAAGCGGAAGGGGTGGAGCTGGCCGCGCCGTTTTTGGTTTTCGTAAGGGTCGATGCCGCCGCCAAAGAAAATGTCGATCGCGGCCGTCTCCGGATTGGCCTGGAAACTGGCGTTGATGGCCCGCTCGATTTGGGAAGTGCCGCCGAGGTCGCGCCAGCGCACGCGCACCGGTTCGCCGTGTTGCTCCTCGTACCAACGGCTGAAAGCGATGTCGAACTCGTATTGAATCCCCTCCCAGTGGGGCGAGGCGATGATCAGTTCCCGCTGGCCCCGGAGGTCGGTCACCACGGACAGCAACAAAACCGCCGCGGCCAAAAGGCCGGGAACGGGCGTGTGGGAAAACAGTTTCATAAGTTGCGGCACCGTTTTGCAAAGAAAAGTGACCGGCGGGCCGCTGGCAACCCGTGAAACGCCCATCCGGAAGTTTTTTCGGAAGCGCGCGGAAAGGGAAACAGATTTTTCTCCGTGCGCGGAAACCGTTTTCGTGGTTGGTTGCGGCACCATGAAAATCATTCCACCAGCGCGGCAACCGGAGCGAAGCCGGGAAGGGCTGCTCGCTTTCCTCAGGGAATGCCGCGCGGACGCCGAACGGAGCGGCGGGGATGTGTTTGCCAGCATTTCCCTGCTGGTGAATCATATCGACCCGTTGGCGGTGTTGGAGTCGATCTACGACCCGGGCGAATTGCATTTTTATCAGGAACGCAGCTCACGCGAGGAATCGATCGCCGGAGCGGACGGTGTGGCGGTTCGCCAGACCTCCGGTTTGGGGAGATTCCGGGAGGTGGAGGAGTTCCGGGAGGAGATTCTCAGCCGCACCACCTGCATCGGCGATACCGACGCGCCCGGCGCCGGGCCGCATTTCTTTTGCGCTTTCACTTTTTTCGAGGAGCCCCGCGACACCCGTTTTGCCGGGGCCACCGTGTTTTTGCCCCGTTGGCAAGTGGTGCGGCGGGGAGACGTCTTTACGGCGGTGGCCAACCTGCGGATCGCGGCCGACTCGCCCTTGGAGGCGATGGCGGAGAAAGTGTGGCGGGCCCATGTCAAATTTTCGGCCTTCGGTTATGACGGGGTTCCCACCGAAGCGAACGATTGGCGGGCGGGCGGAGAGCGCCGGGAAACGGTCCCGCGGGAGGTTTTCACCGCCGGAGTGCGCGAGGCGCTGGAAGCGATTTCATCGGGAGAGCTGGAGAAAGTGGTGCTGGCCCGCTGCGTGGATTTGTCCTTCCGCGGCGGCATCCACCCGTTGCGCGCCCTCAACCGGCTGCGGATGACCTACCCAAACTGTTTCACCTTTTCGGTGGCCAACGGCACCGGGCAAAGCTTTATCGGCGCCAGTCCGGAGCTGCTGGTGCGGAGACGGGGAGACACGGTCGAAACCGAGGCGTTGGCGGGATCGGCCCCCCGGGGCGCGACCGCTTCGGAGGACGCGGTTCTGGCCGGGGATTTGCTGCGGAGTGAGAAAGACAGTCGCGAACACCGGCTGGTCATCGATTCGATTTTACGCCGGTTGCGCGCGGCCGGCGTGGAGGCCGAACACGTTTCCCGCCCCCGCCTCTTGCAACTGCCCAATGTCCAGCATTTGCGCACCCCGGTGCGGGGAAAACTCCGCGGGGGCGTTGGCCTGCTGGATGTTTTGGCCCAGCTGCACCCGACCCCGGCGGTAGGGGGGACGCCACGGGAACCGGCCATGGCCGCCATCCGCCGCATGGAGGCGTTTTCCCGCGGTCTCTACGCGGGAGCGGTGGGATGGATCGCGCCCGACGGCGACGGCGAATTCACGGTGGCCATCCGCTCAACCTTGATCGACGGCGGCCTGGCCCGTCTCTACGCCGGGGCCGGCATCGTGGCCGGTTCGGATCCCGAACGCGAATGGTGCGAGACCGAGGTGAAAATGCAGGCGATGCTGAGCGCGTTTTCGCTTCCGGACTGAAAGCGGGTTTAATCGAAAAAAGCGTGGGAACCGGTGGACCATCGCGCGGGTCGGGATGGATTCCGCCTCCCGCGCGCGGGGAGAATAAGGATGGCTTACCCGGCTCTGATCCAGCCGTTATAGCTTCCGATAAAGTTTGTCTCTCCGGCGGGGGGATTCCTAACTTCGTCCCTTTGCAAAGATTTCATCAGGCAGTGAGTGATACCAACCATCAGGCAACGAACCCGGCACCGGACGGGGAAAAACGGAAACGTTTCCAGCTTGGCAGCGGTCGCCCGCCCTCCCACCAGGGGCCGGGATGGGCCGTAATCCACGCGCTCGGATCGCTCAAGTTGGCCATGCTTCTCTTCTTGGTGATCGCCGTGGCTTCGGTATGGGGAACGATTGAAGAGAGTCGTTATACCTCGCAGGTGGATATGACGTTTGGCGCCCGGTTGGCTCAACACCGCATTTACCACGCCTGGTGGTTTACCTTTTGGCTGATCGTTCTCTGTGTGAACCTGGCTTGCGTTACCTTCACCCGCCTGCCTTGGAAAAAGCGGCACACCGGTTTCATCGTTACCCACTACGGCATTATCACCTTGCTGATTGGGTCGATGATCGGCAAACACGCCGGTATTGAAGGATCCATGAATTTGCGCATCGGGGATCCTCCGGAAAACAGTTTGGTGCTGGGGGAAATGGTGCTGCATTTTCTGGATTACCGGGGACGCATCTACCGGGCGCCGTTTCCCATGGACGTGAGTCCGCCGCGGGAGAACCGCCCCAAAATCCTACCCCTTCCGCATAAGCAGCGGCGGACAGCCGGGGCGCCGTTCAGCAGGGTTGGCTCGCGTTGGTTCGGTCGTTCGCCTGGTGAACCTTCTTTGGTTTTCAACCGCTACTCGGAGAAACTGGAGCGCGAGGAGGATTTCGCGCCGGCCCCCGGCTCCCATTCGACCGGGGTGCGGCTGCACATGGTCAGTGCCATGATGGGCGGGCAAGGGATGGATGTTACTCTGATCACCGAACCGGCCGACAAGTCCTACCACGCGCTGGCTGGTCTGGCCCAGATTTCCCTCTCGGATCGCATCGTGCGCGATTTTGACGCCATGGAAACCCCGTCTCCGCTGCTGCAGATTCGGGTGACCGGTCCCGGCGAGGTGGAGTATCACGTAATCAATTCCCGTGCCGAGGTGAGGGAAGGTGAGCTGCGGGTGGGAGAATCCTTGGAGACCGGTTGGGCCGATTGGGTGGTTCGCTTGGAGGAAGCGTTGCCGGAGGCGGCCTGGGTGGATGAAATCCGGGAAAACCCTGCCCTTCCCACAGGCGGGGGTTTGGCCGGGGCATACGGATGGCTCGACTGGGGAGACGGCCGGCGCACCGAGCCGCAATGGTTTTTACTCGGTGACATGCAACGGGTGCAACTCGACGAGAACGAGGTTCGGTTCGGGTTCGGATTCCGCCGGGAACGGCTTCCTTTTCAAGTCGAATTAATCGGTTTCGAAGTTCCGCGGGACGAGGGAACCGACAACCCCGCCAATTTCACCAGCTATCTCCGTTTCACTGATCCGGAAACCGGCGAGAGCGTGGAAGGGTCCTGCGGCATGAATGTGCCGGCGCTTTACCCCAACGCATTCCACCGGCTGCTGACCGGGTTCACCTACAAGTTTTCCCAAGCCTCCTGGGACCCTGACGATTTGGAAGTCAGCACCGTGCAGGTGCTGCGTGATCCAGGCTGGCTTTTCAAATGGGTGGGGTCCTTGACCGTCGTGGCCGGCGTTTATATGATTTTCTTTATGCGGTCCTTCCGCCACCGCCGACCGGAGGATATTATTGATGATTTACGGGCCGGCGATAATGAATCGGACAAAACTGGCAAACCATGAAGATCAAAACCTTGTTTGTAATGCTGACACTGTTGGCGGGATCGGCTCTGATCACGAGCGCCGACATCGCCGAGCTGGTACCGGACCACGATTACGCGGAGCTGGAGAGCCTGATAATCCAGCAAGGCGGACGTAAAAAACCGCTTCTAACCTTTTCCCGGGAAGTGCTTCTGACCCTTTCCGGCAGGAGTTCCCTGAACCTGGAAGACAAACGGGTTGATTCCATGGCGTTTATCGCCTCGATTTGGATCAATCAGCGGGATTGGTCGGAGCAGCCCATTATCAATGTTGAGTCGGCGGAGGTGAAGGAGGCCCTTGGTTTGGACATGCGCAAGCACCGGTTTGCCTTCCGTGACATCGTTGGAGCGGAAACTTTCCAAAGGTTGGTGGCCGAAATGGAAGAGACTCGCGAGGTTGGCGGTGACGAGGCGATGACCGAAAAGCAGCGAAAGCTGAACGAGGTGGTCGCCCGCCTGAATCTTTTTCAATCGCTGCAAACCGGCCGGGCCTTCGCGGTGATTCCGCACCCGTCCGATCCGGTCGGTCGCTGGGTTTCCCTCGGCGAGGCGGAAACATACTACACCGAGCAGGAGTTGGTGCCGCTGGGGCTGGACTGGGTGATGTTGCATGCCGCCTATCATGGGGAGCCGATCAGCCGTAATTTCACCGAAGCCTCCGTCGCTTTCCGCGAGCGGCAGGCGGCGTTGTCACCTGAAGTAATGCTTTCGGGCGGATTGGTTCGGGCTGAATTGTTGTATGAAAAAGTGCCGTTTTTCCGGCTTGCTTGGATCTTATGTTTGTTGACGACTCTTGCTTTCGGCCTGACTTGGAAGGCCGGCCGCAAAACAGGCTCCGCGATCGGGTGGTCCCTGGCCCTCGCGGCCCTCGCCGCCATGACGGTCGGGATGGCCCTGCGGGTTTACATCTCGGGGCGGGCACCCGTGACCAACATGTATGAAACGGTCATCTGGGTGGCCTTCGGGGCGATGCTATTCGCGGTCATTTTCGAGATGCGCCACCGCTGCCGTTATTATTTCCTGAGCGCTGCTCCGGTGGCGACCCTCATGCTGATCCTGGCCGACAGCGTGCCCTCGATTCTGGATCCCAACATCGCTCCGCTCACTGCGGTGTTGCGGGATAATTTTTGGCTCACCACCCATGTGCTGATCGTGACCATTAGCTATGCGGCCTTTGCTCTGGCGTGGGGTCTTGGACATTACGTGTTGTTTCGCAAAATTGTGGGGGGGCCGAAGGCACCGGAGAATAAATTCATCCATGCTTATATTTACCGTGCCATGCAGGTCGGCCTTCTGTTGCTGATTGCCGGGGTGATTCTGGGAGGGGTATGGGCCAATTACTCCTGGGGCCGTTTCTGGGGTTGGGATCCGAAAGAGACTTGGGCGCTGATCGCGATCCTGTGCTACCTGTTTGTGCTTCACGGGCGGCTTGTGGGTTGGTGGAAAGGCTTCGGCATTTCGGTCGGCTCGGTGGTTGGCTTTCTCAGCATTTTAATGTGCTGGTACGGGGTGAATTTTATTTTGGGAGCCGGTTTGCACAGCTACGGCTTCGGGACCGGAGGCACCGGCTACGCCATCGCGTTTGTGGTGGCCGAACTGGCTTTTGTCGCCGCCGCCCTGTTTCGGCATTATCAAGCTCCGCCCGCCGGCCGCCGGCGGGTGTCGGAGCCGAATGCCGCTCCCGCCAAGAATCTGGCCAAGGCAAAGGCTTGATTCAGTGCTTGGGTCGCGGGGGGAGGTTCCACTCGTCGTTGCCGTAGCGTTTTTCCACGAGGTCGGCCATGGTCTTCCACGGGATTTCCCGTAACGCTCCCCGCGCTTCCCAGCAGTCGGCGAGGGCTTGTTTGATCGCTTGCGGAGCGGCCGGGACATTGGTGAGAAACTCCAAGTGGCTCCGGTTTTGCCGGTAGTCCGGTTGGCGAAGCGGCATCGGGAGCAAACGCTCGACAAGGGAAAGGTCGAAATCCCACAACAGGGTTCCGTGAAACAGCAAAAACCGCCGGCGCCGGCGTTGTGCGTTGCCCGAT
>PXDN01000354.1 GCA_003566375.1 Opitutia bacterium | reverse complement strand
TCAAGCTGGTAAAGAAACAACACCACGAAAAGAGTGGCGAGGGTCAGGCCGATGAAGGCGGTGAGGAGAAGGGCGTTCACCGTGATCCTCCTTCGGCTTTCGCCACCCGTTCCGGGCTGTCCATCATGGGCCGGGCCGGTATCAACAGCACCGGCACTTCGGCATGGCGGACCACGGCCTGGCTTTGGCTGCCGGAGAAAAATGCCCGCGCGGCGCTTTTGCCGTGGGTGCCGAGGACAATGAGGGAGACCGAGGGGGCGGTGGCGGCTTTGAGAATCGCTTCAGCGGGGTCCCCGCTTTCCTCGAAAATGGCTTCCACTTGGCCGTCGGTTACCGCTTCGAGAGAGGCGCGTTGGTTTTGCAACCACTCGGCGGATTGACCGTCAGCGCCCGCGCAGTGCACCAGGGTGATTTTGCCGGTCAGGCCCGTGGCCAGGTTGGTGAGGACGGATAAAGCGGTTTTGGCGGTGGGGGAAGCGTCCACTCCGATGACAATGTGGCGTGAGAGGTCGCGGGTGGCGAGCCTCTGGTGGCGGCGTTCGCTTGATAGCCCGGCCATCGGTTTGATCAACAAAACCGGGAGGATCGAGAGGCGGATCACGTCCCGCACGGTGCTTCCGAGAATCAAACCGCCGGCCGCCGACTTGCGGCTGGCCCCGATCACCACCAGGGAGGCGTGTTCTTCCAATGCCACGGCGTTGACGGCGCGGGCGGGATCCCCGTGTTCGAGGCGGGTGGTGACGTCAAACCCGGCTTCCCGCAAATTGGCGGCACGGGAGGCCAGCCGGTCGAGCAGCCCCCCGTCGTCTTCTCCCTTTCCCGCGGCCGAATCCCGAGCGGCATGAAACAAGACCAGGCTTTTGACTCCCAGCGGGAGCAAGCCGCCAAGGAGGGCCGTCATCCGTTCCGAGGCCGGGCTGAAGTCGGTTGCGATGACCGCCTTGGTAAACATTGGCAAGTGCCGGCTCAGGGCCGGGCGAAAGGGTATGGGACGATTTTGTCGGGAAAAACCGTCGTGTTGCGGGGCAAGGGAGTGTTGGCGGGAGGATTGGCCGGTCCCGACAAAATCCCGCGCGCGAACCGGGGTCCGCCCGGATGGGCGGCCTCTTTCGCGGAATGGACTGCGGGTTGCACGGAAACCATGGCGGCTGATGGTGCCACGCCAACGGTTTAGCGACCACGCAGGCCTTGGCCGACAGTGGGCGGATTTTGTGGGAAGGCTTTGTGCCCGCATACTTTTTCTCCGCCTCTTCCCCGGATCGCGGCAGGGCGGGCTTGTCTTTTCCGTGAGGCTGCGGCTGGATGGCCGCATGGAAACCATACTAGTCACGGGCGCCGCCGGGTTTATCGGCAGCCACACGGTGGACCGGCTCCTGGCCGATGGCTTCACCGTGGTCGGAGTGGACAATTTCCGAACCGGCCGGAAGGAAAATCTTGAAAAGGCGGGGAAAAGCGACCGGTTCCGGCTGGAGGAGGCGGATTGCACCGATGCCGAACGCATGAAGGCGCTGGTTGCCTCAGCGCGGCCGCTGGCGGTGATTCATCTGGCCGCCCTGGTCAGCGTGCAGGAAAGTATGGAAAATCCCGATTTGAACTTTCGGCTCAACCTCCACGCTGTTCACGTGATGGCCGAAGCGGCCCGCCTGGCCGGGGTGAAGCGGTTTGTCTTCGCCTCCTCGGCGGCCATTTATGGAGAACACACCAACATGCCGATCCGGGAAAGTGTTCGCAAGCGGCCGATCAGTCCCTACGGCGCGGCCAAATACGCGGCCGAGGGGCTCTTGCTCGGGTTCGGGCGTTCGTTCGACATGACCGTGGTTTGCCAACGGTATTTCAATGTGTTCGGTCCCCGCCAGGATCCGTCTTCGCCGTATTCCGGGGTGATTTCCATTTTCGACCGCCTGTTTCGGGAAGGGAAACCGGTTACCATTTTCGGCACGGGGCGCCAGACCCGGGATTTTGTCTCCGTGCACGACGTGGCCCGCGCCAATCTGCTGGCGGCCACCGGCAAAGTGCGCGCTTCCTGTTCGCACAACATCTGCACCGGCAAGCCGGCCTCCCTGCACGATTTGGTGAAGCAATTCGGGCGGCATTACCCGGGTTATCCGGCCCCGCGCTTCGAAGCCGCCCGCCCCGGCGACATCGAGCAATCCATTGGTTCCCCCGAAACCGCCAAGCAAACCATCAATTTTTGGGCGGAGATCGACTTGGCCGGCGGCTTGCGGGAATTGGTTCAGGGAAAACCGCTCGACATCGGCAGCCCGCTCGATCCGCGTCCCGGCTTTTTGGAGCGGTGAGGAGGGCGCCGGGAGGATTCCGGGGAGCAACTGGTGGGAAAATGGAGTGGCGGAGAAGTGGGGTGGGTTTTTTTCGGTTCGGATCCGTGCGGCGAATGAGGCAAGTGGCTTGCTGCGGTTCCGCGCTCGACACGGCGGCCCAAATGGTGCGGGGTGGATGCGGGCCGCCGGGAGACGTCCTCACCAGCCGCCCAAGGAGATTTTAAGTATGAACGAATCGCTCACGGCCAAACTGCGCTCCCATTCCGTGCAAACCGGAAGCTGGCTTTCCCTCGGCTCTCCGGTGGTTGCCGAAATCGCCGCCGACTCCGGTTTCGACTGGCTCTTGCTCGATTTGGAGCACGGCTGCTTTTCAGACGAGTCGCTGTTGGCCTCCTTGATGACCATGCGGCACTCTTCGACCGCCGCCATCGTCCGGGTGGGCGCTCCCCATCCGGAACTGGTCATGAAAGTGCTGGATTGGGGCGCGGAGGGCATCATGGTGCCCCATGTTGCCAACAAGGAGGAGGCCGAACATTGCGCCCGTGCGGCCAATTATGCGCCGCGCGGCATCCGCGGCTTTTCCCGTTCGGTGCGGACTTACGGCTACGGGCAACGCCCGCCCGATCCCGACCGGCCGTTGCCGGCTCCCGTGGTCATGGCCCAGATCGAAACGGTTGCGGGCGTTCGCAACGTCGCCGACATCGCCGCCGTGGACGGGGTGGACGTTTTGTTTGTCGGGCCGGCTGATTTGAACTTTGCCCTGTCGCGGGAGAGCGATCCGCCTTTCGACTACGATACCTGCCTGCGCAAGGTGGCCGACGCCGCCCGCGCGGCCGGCAAACCGTGGGGCATCCTCGTGCGCAACGAAAACGAAATCCCCGTCCTGAAGGAACTCGGCGCCACGGTGCTGGCCATCGACTCGGACCTCGCCATCCTGCGCAAAGGCTACCGCAAAATTGTGGCCCCGTGACCCGCGCGGGAATTTTCTCCAAGAGCCCTTGGCACCCGGAACGTTTGCCCGGGAACGGGGAGTCCCGTCCACCGCGGCGCGGGCCGCGCTAGAAATTCCAAGGGGGCGGCCCCGGCGGCGGGGTATCATTTCCTTGTTATGACAACCGTTTTCACATTTTCACGATCAGCACGTTTTTTCGCTCCGTTTTTGGCGGTGGTTTTGGCCGGTGCCTCGGCGGCTTGTTCCGCATCCACCGGATCGCCCAACAGCAATGAGGACAAGGTGGAGTTCAAGGAGTGGAAAACGGATTTTCCCGCTGCCCGGGATTTGGCCAAAAAAGAAGAGAAAAAATTGCTGGTCCTGTTTACCGGTTCCGACTGGTGTCCACCCTGCATGGCGATGAAAGAGGGACTGTTCGACACCAAGGCCTTCGCGGAATTCGCGGAGAAAAAGCTGGTGCCGGTCATGTTTGATTTCCCGCGCCGCAAGCAATTGCCGGCCCAGCAGGCTCAGGATAACCGCATGTATGCCGAGATGATGCGGGTCGGCCCGCTTCCCACGCTGATCGTGCTTGATTCCGAAGGGAAAGAACTGCGGCGTATCGGCGGCTACATGCGGGCCGATCCGAAGGTCTATCTGGAATGGATTGAAACCGGCAAACTTCCGCCGGAGCTGGAACGCGCCTTTGCCGATACCGCCAGTCCCCGCTGAGGACGACGGTCACGAACCCGGGGAGGGGGTCTTTGTCAACGAACGGAGCCCGCATTAAGAAGTTGGTAGCGATTGGTTTGTGGAGGGGCCGCCTCCGTTCGGCCCATTCGGCTTCGATCAGAAAAATACCGATAATGAAATGACAACGCCTCTATCGGGAAAGTCGTCAACAGAGGAGATTCGGCAGCGGTTTGACGCTGACGTTGAGCGATTCTCCAATCTTGAAACAGGTCAGGCGGCGACGATTGATGCACCGCTGACCATGGACTTGATCACCAAAGCGGCGGTGGCCTCCACTTCGCCAATCAGGCGGGTTTTGGATATTGGGTGTGGCGCGGGCAACAACACCATCCGCCTGCTGAAAGAGGCTAAAGCGGGTTTTGACTGTGATCTCTGCGACCTGAGTCGCCCGATGCTCGAACGTGCGCAACAGCGCGTTTCCCGTGAGACGGATGGCGAGGTTCGTCTCTTTGAAGGGGATTTTAGAAGAATCCAGTTTAAGGAGGCGAGCTACGATGTCGTTTTGGCTGCAGCGGTTCTGCATCATCTCAGGGAGGAGCCTGATTGGGAGGACTCGTTCCGAAGAATCCATGCTGCCTTGAGACCCGGTGGAAGTTTTTGGGTGACGGATTTGGTGACTCATGAAAATGAGACCGTCCACAGGCTGATGTGGGAACGTTATGGTAAGTTTCTTGAGAATCTGGGAGGGCCGGAATATCGGCATAAGATTTTTGATTACATTGACAGAGAAGATTCGCCACGGTCGCTCACCTTCCAATTGGATCTGATGCGCCGGGTTGGTTTCCAGTCCGTCGAGGTACTTCATAAGAATTCGTGTTTTGCGGCCTTTGGTGGAATTAAGTGAGCCTTGGGTTGAAAACAGAT
>PXDN01000377.1 GCA_003566375.1 Opitutia bacterium | reverse complement strand
TCCTTGGCAGTGGCGTCTTCGGCGATTTCCGGAAAGCCGGCCATCTTGGCCAAGTTCGACAAGCCGCCCGGAGCGAGCGCGTCCAAAGCCCGGATACGCTCGGCAATCTCATCAATGGCCGTGAACAATTCCGTGTATTGTTCCTCGAAGGCATTGTGCAGGGAGAAAAACGACGGCCCGCGCACGTTCCAATGACACAAGTGGGTTTGCCCCAGCAAGGCGTAGCTGTCGGCCACCACTTGACGAAGGGCGGTCACAACGGGATGGGATGCGGCGGTGTTTGCTGTTTTTGATTTTTTAGCCATCCGGAAATCCTACTCCGCCGCAGTCTTCCGCGCAAGTCGAAGAGCCGACCCGGTTACCGATAGACCAGTTCGTGGGTTTGTCCGTGCCAGGGGTGTTGATCGTCGAGACAATCCAATCGCAACCGCAACCGGTCGGTCTGAAAGCGGGCGTGAACGAGGGCGGCGGGATGCTCCTGACGGAAAACGTAGCTGGTGGCGGGCTGGTTGACCAAATGCAAATCTTCCTCTTTCCCCAGCTCCCAGCGGTGGGAATGTCCGTAAAAATACGCCTTCACGTTCGGGCGGGGCAGGATGGACTCATACAGCCTATCCATGTCCAGCAGGCCGCGGCCGGTTCCGGTCTCGGGAAAATGGTGACCGAAGAGAACCACCGGTTTTTCCCGGCGCCCGTCCAGCAATCGATTGAGCCATTGGAGCTGGCGTTCACCGAGAAGCCCCGGGGTGTTGTTCACCTGATCGAGCGTGTCGAGCAGGACCAAATCAACCGACGGCGTCTCCACCACCGCCAGATGCCGTCCTTCGAGATGCGGGGTATCCGGTTTCATGTCGCTTAAGATGGAATAAAACGGTTCGCGGTCGTCATGATTGCCCATGGTGATGTGCACCGGCAGGCCGGCTTCCGTCAACGGGCGCAGCAACCAGGAAAGCAAACCGTATTCGCCGGGCAATCCGCGGATGTTGGCCGCGTCGCCATTGAGAATGACACCGGTCGGGCGCGGTCGCAGGGCGGTGATCTTTTCCACGATTTTCTCCAAGTTCACCGCCGGGAGCACACCCCGCAAAAGCCGGTTGGGATTTTGGTCGATGTGGGTGTCGGCCAGCAGCACGAAATAATCCGGATCAACATCGGAGCCGGCGGCGCGGAGGCGCGGCCCGAAGGTCAGCACCCCGGCGGCGGCGGCCAGGGATGTCGTTAAAAAGCGGCGGCGGGAGACGGGCAGCAAATGGGCTGGCATAATGAAAAATACTCACCCGCACGCGATCCGGATTCAACAAAAAACCGTTTGAAAACAGCGGGCGTCGAACCGAAATCAGCCGATTCGCGAAACGGGACTGCACGCCCCGTTCCCTGAAAGCAGCGGCGGAAACCTCGGGGATGTTTCCGTTTCGGGCCAAACGCCCGCGGTCCGCAAAACCAGATTCACTCGAACGGAGCAGCCTCTTGCCATTCTCGCCAGTTTCCCCATCTTTGCCCGTTTGGCCTGATTTCAATCACCTATTCGACCATTTGTGACCAAACAACCGGACGCCATTTCCGCCAACGTTTCCAAATCCGCCGGGCCGGCGGGCTTGGGTGCCATCTTCCTGATCATCTTCATCGATCTGGTCGGGTTCTCCATCATCTTCCCGCTTTTTCCGGGAATGCTTGATTATTACCTGTCGCGCGAGGGAGAAACCGGGCTGCTCGGGTGGCTGCTCGATTTCCTTAACCGATTTGAGCAACCGGGCAGCGGCAGCGGGCATTTCACGGCCGTACTCTTTGGAGGGGTGCTGGGGTCGATCTACTCGTTTCTGCAATTTTTGTTCGCTCCCGTCTGGGGCAGCCTGTCGGACCGAATCGGGCGGCGGAACATTCTCCTGCTGACCACCGCCGGCACGGCCGGCAGCTACCTGCTCTGGTTTTTCAGCGGTTCTTTTCTGTTGTTTGTCATCGCCCGCCTGATTGGAGGGGCCATGGCCGGCAATTTGTCCGTGGCCTCCGCCGCCATCGCCGATGTCACCACCGCCGAGGGCCGTGCCAAGGGGATGGCGCTGGTCGGCATCGCCTTCGGGCTCGGGTTCACCCTTGGTCCGGCCATCGGCGGGCTGCTGGCCATGTGGAACCCGTTGGAAACCTGGCCTGACGCCGGTTCGTGGGGATTAAACCCGTTTTCCGTGCCGGCGGCTTTCGCCTTCCTGCTGGCCACCCTGAATTTCGTGTGGGTTTGGCTCTCCTTTGGCGAAACCCTTCCGATCAACAAACGACGCAAAACCAAAGGTTTGGGTGACCGAAGCCCCGCCCGCATGCTGCAAATCCGGCGCGAGGCGGCCCCGGTGCGGCGCACCAATTTGGTTTATTTCATCTACATCTTCGTCTTCAGCGGAATGGAGTTCACCCTCACCTTTCTCGCCACCCAGCGGTTTGCCTTCACCCCGCGCGACATCGGCTTCATGTTCGTCCACATCGGACTGGTATTGATTATCACCCAGGGCTTGATCGTCCGCAAGGCGGTCAAACACACCGGCGAGAAACGCATGGCGGCGGCCGGGCTCGCCCTCGTGCTGGCGGCCATGTTTGCAATCGGGTTTGCCGGCACCGTCCCCGCATTGTTTGCCGGGCTCACCCTGATGGCGGTGGGGTCGGGCCTGATCAATCCCTCGCTCACCGCCCTGGTCTCGCTCTTCGCCCGCGCGGACCGGCAGGGCGAAACGCTCGGGATTTTTCGTTCCCTCGGCTCGCTCGGGCGCGCGGTGGGGCCGCTCCTGGCCAGCTTTGTGTTCTGGTGGTTCGGCTCCCAGGTCTCCTACGCGCTTGCCGGCGTCCTGATGCTGATTCCCCTCGGCATTTGCCTGCTGTTGCCGCGACCCGATCAAGGCGCGCAAGGGTCGAACCGGCCGACCTGAGTCTTTTGAATGCAAACTTTGTCTTTGCTTGCTTTCTTTTTCTTTCTACTGTTGGTGCAGGTATGAATGTTGAAGCAGTCAACGAATTGATCGAGAAAAACCCGCGGCTGGCCGCATCCCGTGAAAAGTTGGAACGGATGCAGCCGGGCAACTATTGCATTCACCAAAGCTGGGGCTTCGGGAAGATCAAAGAATACAGGGCGGGGGAAAACCGCCTGATCATCGATTTCCCATCCAAGGAGTCCCACTCCATGGACCCGGCTTTCTGCATCAACACCATGGTGGTTTTGCCGGAAAAACACTTGCTGGTCAGGCAGCAAACGGAACCCGACGTCATCAACGAAATGGTCGCCAAACGTCCCGCCGACCTGGTTGTCGAGGTGTTGCATACCTATCCGAACCACGCCGCAACCGCCCAGGAATTGGAAAACCTGTTCCGCGACTTGCTGGGTGACCAACGCTTCCGTCGTTGGTGGACCACGACCAAGAAGGCCTTGGCCAAGGATCCGCGCGTCAGCGTCCCGGCCAAAAAAACCGAATGCTACTACCTCCGTGAGGAACCCCTCGAAGTGGAGCAGGAGATTTTCGAGAATTTTTCCCAAACCCAATCGGCCAAACGCCGCATCACCTTGGCCGAGGAGTTGGTCAAACAAGGCAAAATCGATCCGAAATGGCACGAGCAGGCCCGAGAAATGCTTGTGACGCTTTCCTCCACGGTGGCCGACAGCAACCAGCTGTCCCTGACCGAACGGTTGCAGGGCGCTTGGATGCGTGACGGATTGGCCAAGCTGCTGGGCGACAATCCCGAGACCTTGGAACCAACCAGTTCCTCCCTTATTGCCGACACCCACGACATCGCCGACATCGCCGAGGAGCTTCCGGTCTCCCACCAGCGCCGCTTGCTTGATTTGTTGAAGCTAACCCATCCCGGCGACTGGAAGGAGATTGTTTTCAGCCTCCTCAAGGACAGCCATGGCAAATTTACCACCGAATGCGTCAATTTCCTGCTTGAGAACGATTGCGAGGCCGAAATCGGATCCACGTTTTCACGCTGGCTGACCGAACAGAACCTGCGGGCGCCCGTCCTTCACTGGATCGTGAAAAACCGGGCTTCGCGCCGTTACACCCGCATCCTGAAACCTCTCGTCACCCCGCGCCTGCTCAACGCCATCTTTTTCGCCATCGACTACGAGGCCCTGCAAAACGCCGGTGCCCGCAAAATCCCGCTGGCCGACATCCTCAGCGACGACGCCAACCTGATTTTCGACCTGCTCGAAGACGCCGACAACGAAACCGCCCGCGATTTGGCCAACAACCTCATGCTCAACCAAGGGTTCGAGGAACTGACCAAAAAAGCCCTGCTCGCCCGGTTCATCAAAAAGTTCAAAAGCGTGCAAAGCCTGGTGGCCGGCGACGCCGAGACCAAACAGGAACGCCTCATCGTCTCCCGCGACAGCTACGACCGCCGCAAACAGGAATACGAAACCCTGGTGCAGAAGAAAATCCCCGAAATCAGCAAGGCGATCGGCGTGGCACGTGAACACGGCGACTTGAAGGAAAATTCCGAATACAAAATGGCCAAGCAGGAACAGGCTGTTCTGTTGTCAAAAAAGGAATTGCTGGAAAAAGAACTGGCACGAGCCCAAGTCACCGACTTCTCCGACGCCACCACCACCCATATCGGGATCGGCAGCATCGCCGGGCTTCGCTTGGCCTCGACCGGCCAGCAGGTCACCTACACCATCCTCGGCGCCTGGGACAGCGATCCCGACAAAGACATCCTCTCCTACCAAACGCCACTCGCCCGCAACCTCCTCAACAAACACATTGGGGAGGAAGTCACCATCGAGGTGGCCGGCAATCAGGAAACCTGGGTGGTCGAATCCATCGACCGCCACGTGGACCGGGCAAACTGAGTTGCGGCCCGTCGACGCG
>PXDN01000134.1 GCA_003566375.1 Opitutia bacterium | reverse complement strand
CACCTGCGCCACTTCTGCTCATCGGGCTTGGACGGCTGGACGAGGCTGAACGGGAACTTCCGGAAATCCCGGACGGGGATGGGGGAATCTTCAAGTTGCTCTGCCTGGCCCTGCTCTTCGCCGCTTGGGGAGAGGAAAAGGCGGAGTCCGTGATGGAGTTCTACGAGTCGCACGCCGGGCCCGACATCGCCGCCCGCGCCTTTTCCCTTGAACTGTGGAATCGGCACCGTCGCGAAAAGCAGGACGAACCGAAGGGAGGGGGGGCGGAGGCTGCAGGGGGGAACCCCGGGTGAGGTTGTTTCACTCCATGGCGACTTCCGGGCCCGGGGGGCAGATGTTTTTCACGTAGCGGCGGTGGATCTCGGGAAGCATGTCCAGCACGGTGTCGCGTCCGTGGATGTCCCCCCGGGACACGGCTTGTTCCAACAGGGCAACGGTCAGGCTTTCCAAGGCCGGAACGGAAACCGGGGCGTGGCTGATGTGCCACGGTTCGACGCTGATGCCGCCCCGGTCCTCGCGGTAGGGAAAGAAAAAGCCGTAACGCCCCATGTTGGCGACCAACCATTTGTGCAAATCGTGAAAATAACCGCCCGCTTCGTATTCGGCGGGCAGAAGCTGCACTGCGTAGGATTCCGGTTTGGTCCGGCCGTCATACACGTCGATGTCGGTTCCCCAGTGGTGGCGGCTGGCGCCGGGCAGGGCGGACCAGAGAAGAATGGTGCGGGCCAACTCCGGGGGGGAGAGGGAGGCGTGGTCCACGGGACGGCTTTCCTTGTCATAAAGGGTGCGCTGGCCGTCCCACTTGGCGTTCCAAATCGCCGCTTGTTGCTCGAAACCGCGGAATCCGCTCATGGCGACGATGTCCACCCCATCGCGGGCGGCCGCTTCCCTCAGCTTGAGAAACGCGGCCACGGTCGCCTTGTGAACGGGTTTCCCGATGGACGGGTCGGTTTCCAAGTGGGTGGTGGCGAGACCGGTTACTTCTTCGAGTTGTATCATGGGGGCTTGGTAAAAAGTTTGGCAAAGTGAACGGGTGGCGTTTCCCCTCCGTTGGCCGCGCTTGACGACGGACCCGCGATGGAGAGATGATGCGTCCGGGCTCGCCCCGCGCAAGACTGTCGCCGGGAGCGGCAAAGCCGGAAACGGGCGGGCACCTATCAGACGCGTTATGTTTATCGATGAAGTCACAGTTACCGTCAAGGCCGGAGACGGAGGCCGCGGGTGCATGAGTTTCCGCCGGGAAAAGTTCGAACCGTTTGGCGGTCCCAATGGCGGGGATGGCGGCCGCGGCGGCGACGTGGTGGTGGAGGCGGATGAAAATGTGTCCGATCTCAGCGCCTACCGTTTCCGCCCGCGCCACCAGGCCCGCAACGGCGAGCCCGGGCGCGGCTCCGACCAGCACGGGAAACAGGGGGATAGTTGCGTGCTCAAGGTGCCGCCGGGCACCCTCATCGCCGATCGGGAAACGGGTCATCCGGTGGCCGAGATGATGCGCCACGGCGATTCGGTCGTTTTGTGCAAGGGCGGCAACGGCGGTTGGGGCAATCTCCGCTTCAAATCGTCGATCAACCGGGCTCCCCGCCAGGCCAACGATGGCCAGCCGGGCGGGGAGGGGGTTTTTCACATGGTATTGAAAACCATCGCCGACGTCGGTTTGGTTGGCTACCCGAACGCCGGGAAAAGCTCCCTGATGAATCTCATCACCAAGGCGCGTCCGCGCACCGCCGCTTACCCTTTCACGACCCTGCACCCGCAGGTGGGGGTCATCGAATTTCCGGAATCCCACGAGAGGGTGTTCCTGGCCGACATTCCCGGTCTCATTGAAGGGGCGAGCGAAAACCGCGGTCTTGGCCACCGCTTTCTCCGCCACATCGAACGTTGTCACACCTTGCTGCTCCTGATTGACATGGCCGCGACCGATCAGCGGGTTCCGGCCGACGATTACAGCACCTTGCTGGACGAGCTTGGAAAGTATTCGTCCGAACTCATGGAGAAACCCCGGCTGGTCGCCGCCAACAAGATGGATGAAGAGGCCGCTTCGGGGCATCTCGCCGATTTTCGGGCGCGGCATCCCGGAGTGGACGTCCTGCCGATTTCCTGCCTTTCGGAGGAAGGCGTGCCCGAATTAAAACAACTCCTGCTGAAGGCCGCCCGCGCCCGCAAAGCGGCCGAAGCCGCCCAAGCGGAAGCCGAGGCGGCTGAAACCCATTCCGAAACACCCGCCACCTGATGCCCATGCCCGACACCCAACAATCCGCCGCCAACACCCACCGGTCGCTCCTTTTGCGCGTCAACCGCGCTCTCGGCGCCGCCTTGGTGGAACACAATTTGGTCAACATCGAACACCTGGAAGCCGCCAACGAGCGGTTGTTCGAGTTGTTGAAGGAGGGCGTCAGCCGGCAGACGTCGCTGCTCTCCATCCTCACCGGGGAAATGGCCAGCCTCAATGAAAGCGACATCGTCGATTTCGCGGTGCGGGAACACGGCCTCGGAGTGATCGACCTGCGCCGTTACAACATCGAGGAAGGATGCCGCGAAAGAATCGAGGCGAACCAAACGTGGGCCACCTGGACAATGCCTTTTGACAAAGAGGACGAATTTACTTTTGTCGCCACCGCCTACCACCTGAGCCCGGCCGCCCGCGCCCATTGGGAAGAGCTGATCAACGGGCCGATCATCTGGTATGCCACCACGGTGGACATCCTGGCGGAAACCGTTGACCGGGTGCGCGAGGAAGCCGCGCAGGGCAACTGAACGGAGGAAGCAATCATGGCACTCGGACGATTTCAAACTTCGATCATCAACAACCTGCGCATGTTGCGTTACCTGGAGCCGGAGCAGCACGCGGCGGTGATGGAACACCCCACCGATCTCAGCGGGGACGCGCTGGATAAGTTGTTGGAGACTGAATACAACATCAGCCCATTCAAAATTCTCGTGGCCAAGGCCCGCGCGGCGGGGATGGTTCCCTGCAACGTGGCCCGCTGCCACCCCGATACCGAGGCCATGGACCGCGTGCCGGCTGAGTTTTGCAAGGAAAACCGCCTGGTGCCGGTCTCCACCGTCGGGAACCATGTCGCGATCGCTTTCTCCAATCCTTTTTCCCTGCACCTGATCGATCAGATTCAGGGAATGACCGGGCACAAGGTGGTCGGTTTGCTCGGGAATGAAAAAGACATCCTCGGCAAACTCCGCAAGGACGAGCCGGAGGAACGGGTTGAGTTTTCCGATGTGGTCGAGGCCATCGGGGTGGAATTCGCCGAGGTCGGGAAAAAGGTGTCCGAAGCGGAGTTGGAGGATGAGGAAAGCGCTCCCATTATTCAACTCGCCAACCGCATCATTGAGGATGCTTTCAAATGCGGCTCCAGTGACATTCACATCGAGCCGTGGGAAAAAGAGGTGGTGGTGCGCTACCGCGTGGACGGGGTTTGCCAGGAAAAGCTTCGCCTGCCCGGGAAAGTTTCCGGCGCCTTGGTCGCCCGTCTGAAAATCATGTCCAATCTCGACATCGCCGAGCGCCGCATTCCCCAGGACGGGCGCATCATTTTCAAGCATTTCACCAAAAAAAACATCAACATCGACTTGCGCGTCTCCACCGCGCCCCTGAATTACGGCGAGGGAGTGGTCATGCGTATTCTCGACAAGGAGAAAAGCACGCTCCCGATGACCGCGCTCGGGTTTTCCGAGGCCAACCTTGCCCGCTACCGCGAGGTGATTCGCCAACCTTACGGAATGATCCTGCACTGCGGGCCAACCGGTTCCGGGAAGTCGATGACCCTTTATTCGGCCCTCAACGAAATCAATTCACCCGACATGGTCATTCGCACGGCGGAGGATCCGATCGAATACACGTTGGCCGGAATCAATCAGATGCAGATGAACCGGCAAATCGGCCTGACCTTTGCCGCCGCCCTGCGCTCCTTTCTCCGTCAGGACCCCGACATTATCCTGGTGGGGGAAATCCGCGACCAGGAAACCGCCAATATCGCGGTGGAAGCCGCCCTCACCGGTCACTTGTTGCTAAGCACCCTCCACACCAACGACGCGCCCGGCACCATCGCCCGTTTGACCGATATGGAAATCGAACCGTTCATGATTTCCTCTTCCATTCTCTGTGTTTGTGCCCAGCGCCTCATGCGGAGGGTCTGCAAAAAATGCCGGATGCCGTATGAACCCGAGGGGCGGGAGGCAATGTTGCTGGAGCGGGCCACCGGCTGGACCGGGCGAATTTACAAGGCCAATCCCAAAGGGTGCAATGTGTGCCAAGGGCTTGGATACAAAGGCCGCGTCGGCATCCACGAACTGATGGTGACCTCCGAGGATCTGGTCCACGGTATCAATAAAGAATTGGAGACGGCCGAATTGAAAAAAATCGCCATGGCCGGCGGCATGCGGACGTTGCACCATGACAGCATGGACAAGGTGCGGGAAGGGGTCTCGACCATTGAGGAAGCCCTGACCACGGTGCCACCCGATTTGTAATCCACTCTGGGCCGCGGGCCAAACTGGAAGGAGGCCGCCTTTTGCCGATTTTAAAAAAAACCGTTGGCTTTGGCCCGACCCAGCGCCTCCTCGATCGGGTCCAGATAGGGATGCCAAAGCTTTTCCCACTCGATGGCAACCACGCCCCGGTAGCCGCCGCTTGCGAGCACGGCAAACAGTTCCTTGAATGGAAATTCGCCTTCGCCGAGGTGGACGTAGGTGTGGGGGTGGCGGTCGGAAGGGCGGCTGACACTGTCTTTCACGTGAAGGTGGCGGACAAGTTTCCCGATGTTGTCCCAGGATTCCTGCGGGGTTTCCCCGGCCAGTTTCCAGGTGTGGTGCGTGTCCCAAATCATGGGCAGTGT
>PXDN01000381.1 GCA_003566375.1 Opitutia bacterium | reverse complement strand
GCCGGTCTCCAGGGAACAGTCACCGTGACCACCCGCCGCTACCGCGGCGCCCTGTTCATTCCGGCGGCGGCCGTCCGCTTTGAAGGTCCCCGCGCTCTCGCCACGGTGCGCAACGGGGACGGCGGCGATGAGATCCGCGCGCTCCGCCTCGGTGCCGAGGTGGAGGGCCATTATCCGGTCCTGGACGGGCTGGCGACGGGAGAGCGGGTCCTCATTCACTGAGGGTCGCGGCGCCGATGAACATTGCCGAATGGAGCGTGCGCAACCGCGTCGCGGTCAACATGCTGGTCGTGGCCCTGCTGATCACCGGACTGTTCGCCGCCTCCACCCGGCTGTCGCGCGACATTTTCCCAGATGTCTCCACAAATTTCATACGGGTGATCACGGTGGACGGCACCACCAGCCTGCCCGAGGACATCGAGAAACTGATCACCATCCCCATCGAGGAAAACCTCGCCAGCATCACCGGCCTGCAAACGCTGGTGTCGTTTTCCAACGACAACCTGTCCACCATCTTCCTGGAGATCGATCCCTCCATCGCGAATCTGGAGCCGATCCTCAACGACGTGCGGCAGCAGGTCTCCCTCTCCCGGCGCGACATTCCGGCCACGGCGGAGGAACCGCTGGTGGAAATTTTCGACATCCCCCTGCCGCTAATCACGTTTGGCATCATCCTCCCCCCGGGTTTCGATTTGATTGCCGAGCGCGCGTTGTTTGACCAACTGGAGCGCGACCTGCGCCAGTTGCGCGGTGTGTCGGAGGTGTTGGTGGCCGGCTTGAACCGGCGGGAAGTCTGGATCGAGGTCGAACCGCACCGGGCGGAAACCCTCGGGCTCTCCTTCGCGGAAATCTCGCGAGCGGTCACTCGCCAAAGCCGCAACTGGACCGGCGGCCGCCTCTCCACGGCGGCGGGCGAACAGGCGGTCCGCCTGCAAGGCGAGATCCGCTCGGTGGAGGAGATTGAGCAGGTTCCCCTGCGCGCGGTCGGCGACCGGACCGTGCGCCTGCGGGATGTGGCAGTGGTCAAGGAAACCCAGGAGGAGGAGACCTGGCGGGGACGGGTCAACCTCAACCCGGGCATCACCTTCACCATTGTGAAAAAACGGGGTTTTGACGCCATCGACACGGCGGACGCGGCCAAGCGGGTCTTTGCCCAAGCCATGGCACTGGCGCCGGAGGGAGTGGAAAGCGTGGTGGTGAGCGACTCCACCAAATACATCAACGTCCGCATCCAGACCGTCCTGCAAAACGGCATCCAGGCTCTCGTGATCGTCACGGTCCTGCTGGTCATGCTGCTGAACTGGAGACTGGCGGTGCTGATCGCCATTGGGTTGCCGATCTCCTTCGCCGGCACCTTTCTAGTTCTCTACTGGATGGGGGAAACCCTCAATCTGCTCTCCCTCTTTGCCATGATCATGGCCATCGGGCTGATCGTGGACGATGCCCTCGTGGTGGCCGAAAACGTGTACCGGCATTACGAGGAGGGATTGGGCCGCGTGGAGGCGGCCGTGAAGGGAACTTCCGAAGTGATCTGGCCGGTGTTCGGCAGCGTTTCCACCACCGTGGCCGCCTTTCTGCCACTGATTCTCGGCGAGGGGATTATCGGCAAGTTTCTCGCCGTGGTTCCGCTGGTGGTGATTTCGGGGCTGGCTTTTTCCCTGGTGCAGGCCTTTGTGGTGCTGCCCTCCCACCTCTGTGATTTCGTGCGCCACCCGGTTGCGCCGGCCGAGCTGGACCGCCGGCGGCGGGAAAGCCGCGGTCTCCGCCACCGCCTCTATTATGAAGCCGCCCTCACCTACGCGGTGATGCGGGAAAGCATCGACCGGTTTCTCAACCGCACCATTGAAACCTACACCCACCTGCTGGTCATCTCCCTGCGCCGCCGCTACGCGGTGGTCCTCGGGTTCATCTTGTTGCTGGCCGGTGGCGCGGGGCTGATTGCTCTCGGGGTGTTGCGGTTTCAATTGTTCGACACCGATTTCTCGGACCGCATTTTTGTCAAAGTTGATCTCCCTTCCAGCTACTCCCTCGACCAAACCGAAGCCGTGCTGATCCGCTTGGAGCGGAAAATCGCGCGGGAAATTCCCGAAGACGACGTGGCCGGTCTGGTGACCCAGGCCGGCTCGCGCCTCAACCAGAGCAACGAATTCCTCCACTACGGCAGCAATCTCGGGATGATCACGGTCGATCTCGACGAACAAAACCCGGCCTCCCGCCGACCGTCCATCATCGTGCGCGATTTGCAGCGCATCCTGCTAGGGTTCCCGGAATTCGTCCTCGCCTCCGCCGAGGCGGAATCGGGCGGGCCGCCGGTCGGCAGGGCCATCAACGTGCGTATCCTGGGGGACGATTTTGACAACATGCGGGTCATCGCCGCAGGGGTTGAGGACCGGTTGCGGGAAATGGACGGGGTCTCCAACATCGGCAACAGTTTCGTTCCCGGCAAACCGGAACACGTCCTCCGGGTCAACGAGGAGAAAGCCCTCCGCGCCGGCCTGACCACCGAGGAAATCGGCCTCCAGCTGCAGGGCGCCTACCGCGGGCTTGAGGCCGTGCGGCAGCGCTGGGGCAACGACGAGGTGCGGGTGCGGGTTATCATGGACGAGCGCTTCAAGGGTGACCCGGAAATCCTGCGCAACCTCCGCGTGCCGGTTCCAAACGGAAACGCGGTGCCGTTGTCCCTCGTCACCGAAATGGAAAAAGGGGGCGGCATCGCCCGCATCAGCCGGCACAACCAGCGGCGCATGATCACGGTCACGGCCGACGTGGACACCCGCGTCATCACCTCCAGCGAGGCCAACGGCATCATTGAAGAGTGGATACCGGAAATCACCGCCGCCCATCCGGGCCACGATTTGTCCCTCGCCGGCGAGAGCGAGGATACCGCCCGCAGCCTGGAGGCGATGAAATTCGCCGCCCTTATCGCCGTCCTGCTGATCTACGTGATTCTCGCCGTCATCTTCAACTCCTTCCTCCAACCGCTCATGGTGATGGCGGTTATTCCCTTCGGCGTGATCGGGGTGATTGGCGGGCTGTTGTTGATGGGGCAATCGATGGGCCTGATGTCGATCATGGGCACCATCGCCCTGGCCGGCATCGTGGTGAACAACTCGGTGGTTTTCGTCGATTTCATCAACCGCCGCCGCCGGGCCATTCAAGTCGGCCTGCGCAATCCGGATGATTTCAGCCGGTTGCGTCTCGCCCGCTGGCACACCATCATGGAGAGCGCGCGCATCCGCTTCCGCCCGATTTTCCTGACCACCGCGACCACCATCGGCGGCCTTTTCACCCTCGCCTTCGCCACCCGCGGCCAGGAGGAATTTTTGTCACCCATGGCCCAGGCGATTATTTTCGGGCTACTGTTCGCCTCACTGATCACCATGGTGTTGATTCCCTGCCTCTGCTCGATCATCGACGATCTGAATTTTTGGCGGATCCGTCGGCGGAAAAAGGACCCGGGAGAACCCTTTCAATATCGTTCTTAATCCGTGTCATCATGCCCAGCGTGCTCAACTTTCACTGTGAAACCGCGGTCAGAACCAAGGACATCACCGAAAATGAACGGAAACCGTTTGGCCGTTCCCTGGATCAATCAGGCTTGGAATCATGAAGATGGGGCTCTAGCTTTCGGACATGCTGAAAAAAATGCCACACTTGCTTCCGTTAGGCGCGGGGCTTCTCCTGGCCGCCTGCGCCACCACTCCCGGCGTTCACACCGTTGAGGTCTCTCCCGACGGTCCCGCGCTGACTTTGCGTCCGGTGAACATCGACCCGCTGGGGGCTCCCCCGAACACCCCGTGGTATGTCCACAGGGGCTCCATCAACATCCGCAACGCGCCCACAACCGAAGGCTCCGACGTGATCGGACGGTTAAACGAAGGAACGGAGATCGTCGGCACCTACCTGATCGTGGAGGAGAGTGACGAGGAATGGTTGGAATTCGAATTCGCCGGGCAGACCGGTTACGTTTCCCGCCTTGGATTCAGCCGGGTCCATCCGCAAAACCGCGCCCTGCTTGAGCGTCACCGCAATTTCCCCTACAACCGGGAAATCGTGAACCGCTGGTGGGGCATTCCCCTCGATTACGAACCGGACGATCTGGTGGACCTACCGACCGAATACACCCGCGATCTGGATACGCGGACCTACCAACTGCGCCGGGAAGCGGCCGAAGCGGCCATGCGCATGATCGATGCCCTGCGCGCCGACGGTCTCGACATGTATGTCTCCTCCCCCTACCGATCCGGAGAGCTGCAAACCTCGGTTTACAACAGCAGCGTCCGCCGCCGCGGTCTCAACCAGCGGGGCACCGCGCCACCCGGCCACAGCGAACATCAGCTCGGCACCACCATGGATTTGGTTCGGACGCGCGAGGGCGGCAGCCTCCGCAACACCGATCCCCAGCACGCCTGGCTGGTCCGGCACGGGGCTTCCTTCGGTTGGCGGCAAACCTACACCGCCGACAACATCGAAGAGACCGGTTATATTGAGGAGCCGTGGCACTGGCGTTATCTCGGACCGGCCGCGACGGGAGGGAACCCGTGAACCGCGCCCGGTTTTTGCTGACCTCCGTGCTGGGAGCGAGCCTGCTGGCGGCGGCCCTGTTGACCGGTTGCACCTGGAGCGCCGAAAGCGACTCCGTGCGCATCCGCGGCGGCGATCACAGCGATGATCCCCACAATCCCCATAACCCACATCCTTGAAAAGGCGGGTAAGGGGTAAACCCCGCTGATGTTTTTTCCCGCAAGTCGCCATTGCCAAAGAGCGGAAAACTCTCCCATACTGGTCCGGCAATAATCAGGAAGGGTGGCAGAGTGGTCGATTGCGGCGGTCTTGAAAACCGTTGAGCCGAAAGG
>PXDN01000089.1 GCA_003566375.1 Opitutia bacterium | reverse complement strand
GGCAAAAACGGAGTCAACATTTTCATCCTCTATCCCAACGGGCGGGTCTCTCCCTTGCAAGAACGGCAAATGACCTGCACCGGGGCCGCCAACGTGTTTCCGCTGGCCATCGAGGGGACCTTCGATGACGCCCAGCGGGCCTTGAAGGAAGTGTTCGCGGACCACGCTTTCAGCCGCGAATTCGGTTTGTCGGCCATAAACTCGATCAACCTCGCCCGCATACTCGCCCAGTGCGTTTATTATTTTTACGCGGTTTTACGCCTGCCGCCGGAGGACCGCGATCAGGTGGAGTTTATTGTGCCGACCGGGAATTTCGGCAACATACTCGCCGGATGGATGGCCCGCAAAATGGGCATGCCGGCCGGCGGGTTCACCATCGCCACCAACCGGAATGACATCCTGCACCGCCTCTTCACGACCGGCCGCCACCGGGTGGGGGAGGTTCACCCCAGTCTCGCGCCGTCCATGGACATTCAGGTGGCATCGAATTTTGAGCGTTTCCTCTACTACAGCGTGGACCGCAACCCGGAAAAAGTACGGGAAGTCATGGCCGCCCTGAAGGCGGGCGGGGATTACGTTTTTGAAAATTTCCGCACGGATTTGTTCAGCGCCACGCGGATGGAGGACGGCGAAATCGGGGAGACCATCGCGCGGGTGTGGCGGGAACATGAATACATGGTCGATCCGCACACCGCCTGCGCGTTCAAGGAGATCAATCCCGAACGGCCAACCGTGGTGGTGGCCACCGCCAGTCCGGCCAAGTTTCCCGACACCATCACCCGCGCCATCGGGAAGGAGCCGAAGCACGAATCGCTGGAGGCCCTGAAACCCCTGCCCGTGGTCAAACATCCGATCGCTCCTGGCAGCAAAGAGATTCAAGCGTTTATCAAAAAACGGGCTGCCTCCGTCTGATTGCAACGCGCCGGCCACCGGTCATTTACCCTGAAAAGCGGTCACACGGGACGATGCATCCCCGGCGGGAAAGTTTGCTCGCCGCGCCAACACCGGGTTTCTGTCTTTATCAAGGCGCTTCGGACGGGCCTTCCAAGCTGACGCGGGCGATCTCCTCCACGCTCATTTCCCGCAACTCGGCAAACGGGATTTTGTCGGAGTGCAAATCCCCGTATTGGGTCCGCAATTCACTCAGCAGGTTTTGCAAATCGGCCAAAATGTCCCGGTAATGGGGATCCCGCCAGGCGTTGTTCAGCTCATGCGGGTCCCGCTGCAAATCGAACAATTCCCATTCATCCAGTTCATAAAAATAGGCCAGTTTGTGGCGGTCGGTGCGCAACCCGTAGTGACGGTTGACGGCGTGGTAGGCCGGGTATTCGTAATAATGAAAATAGACCGCCCGCCGCCAATCCTCCGGCTCCTCCCCGCGCAGCAGGGGCGCGAGGCTGCGGCCTTGCATCCCTTCGGGAGGCGCGATGCCGGCCGCTTCGAGCAAAGTCGGGGCCAAGTCGATGTTTTGCGCGAGACGGGTGGTTTCCGAGCCCGGCCCGGTGACGCCCGGCCAGCGGATGATGAGCGGCAATCCCAGGGATTCCTCGTAGTGCCAGCGTTTGTCGTACCACCCGCGCTCGCCGAGAAACATCCCCTGGTCGGAGGCGTAGATCACGATGGTGTTTTCGGCCAAACCGCTTTCATCGAGATAATCCAATATCCGCCCGATGTTGTCATCCAGCGAAGCCACGGTCCGCAGATAATCCTTGATGTAGCGCTGGTACTTCCACCGCACGATGTCCCGGTGCCCCATTCCCGCTTCCAGCGCGTTGTAAAAGGCTTCGTTTTCCTCCCGGTAGGCGGCGTCCCAGGCTTGTTTTTGTTCCGGAGTGAAACGGGTCTCGTAGAAGCGGCGGGCCTGGACCAAATACCCGTTGGGCGACAAGTCAAAGCCGGGGCGGGGCGGGAGTTTGAGGTCGTAGTAAAAATGCAGGTGCCGGTCGATTTCCAACTCCTGCATGGTGGCGGCGCGGGAGAGCCCGCCGTAATCGTGAAACAGGGTGGGCGGCTCCGGGATAAAAACATCTCCGAATTTTGTGAGGTGGTCGGGGCCCGGCATCCAGGTCCGGTGGGGCGCCTTGTGGTGCTTCAACAAGAGAAACGGCTTGGCGGGATCGCGTTGGTTTTGCAACCAGTCCAAACAGAGGTCGGTGATGATGTCGGTGGTGTAGCCGGTGTGTTCCGTCGGACCTTGGGCCGTCAACATGGGCGGGTTGTAATACGGTCCCTGGCCGATGAGGATTTCCCAATGATCGAAACCGGTGGGTTCGCTGCGCAGGTGCCATTTTCCGATCAACGCGGTCTGGTGTCCGCCGTCACGCAGCAATTTTGGAAAGGTTATTTGGCTGCCGTCGAAGGCGCTGCTGACGCCGATGTTGCCGACCATTCCGTTGCGGTGGCTGTGTTTGCCGGTCAGAATCGACGCCCGGCTCGGCCCGCAAATGGCATTGGCGGCGCTGGCGTTGCGAAAGAGCATTCCCCCGGCGGCCAACCGGTCGAGGTGGGGTGTCCGGTTGAGGGAGCCGTCGTAAGCGCTGACGGCTTTGGCCGCGTGATCGTCGGAGAGGATGAAAAGAATGTTGGGCGGACGGTCTTCGCCGTGAAGTAGCGCTCCGAAAAAACAAACCGCAACTGTCGATGCGGCGAAGGAAATGCGGGAAAGGTTGGCGGGGAGTTTCATGATGGTGACCATGGCCGAAACAGCGATCAAAACAATCAAAATGCAAAGCGGATAAAGCCATCGAAGGGTAAAAATATGGCAAAAATGGTTGAATTGAGGAACAATTGTATACGGATTCCATCGACATAAGCGGGTGGTAGGGTAATCCTCCATTTACTTTAGGAAACACGTATGAGCATTTTTCGATTGGCCTTCTTAATGGCTATGTTGCTGCCGGTTGGCCCGCTTTTGGGCGAACGGGTATTGTCTACCACAAACGCCGGGACGGACGCGGCTTCGTTTGCCGGACGGGTTTTGGACACCCGGTCCCACCGGGACGGGAAGAGCGGTTTGATATACACCACGGTGACGGTTGAGGTTTTGGAGTCCCGTTCCGGTCAATTACCGGCCCGGTTTTCCCTGAGTGAACGGGGAGGCATCGTTGGCAACGAGGGAGAGGTTTTCGGCTGCGCCCCCGTTTTTCAAGCGGGCGAAGAACGGGATTTCCGCATTCGCCGCGACGGGCTGGGGCGCCTGCGGTTGATCGACGGTGACCGGGGTGGATTCGCGCCTTTGTCGGATGAGTCGGGCGGAGAGGATTTGCGCGGTGAGTTGACGTTGGCGGAATTCGACGAAAACCAGTCCCTCGACGCGGCTCAACCCTTGTCCGGCGTGTCGGGTTTGCTGGGGGTGCCGCCGCGACGCTTTCTCGCTCCGGACCGCGGCGAACCCATCGGCTATTTGGTGGACGCCGACGCATTGCCCGAAGGCCTGACACTTGAGCAGGCAATGAACGCCGTGGAAAACGCCCTGGCCGCGTGGGAGGCGGTTTCGTCGGTCCGCTTCCGTTTCGACGGGTTCCAATCTTTTGGGCAATCCGCATTCAATGTCGCCATCAGTGATCGCAGAGTGCGCATCCAGCTTCACGATCTGTATCACATGATAGCCGAACCGACCAGGCTGGGGGTCGGAGGACAGGGGTTCAGTTGGATTGACAACCTTTATTCCGGAGGCGGAAGCGGTGGCCGCGTCGGCAATCATGAATTCCATGAAACCACCCGCGGACACGTCGTCATGAACCACCGTTCTTCGACCCTTCAAAATCCGGTGACTTTTGAAGCCGCCCTGGCCCATGAGATCGGGCATGTACTTGGCTTGGCCCATTCCAGTGAAAATCTTGCGGAGCCCGATCCGTTGCTCTCCGAGGCGATGATGTATTTCCGCATCCACGCCGACGGCCGGGGCGCCACCCTGGGCGAGTGGGATGTGCCGGTGGTCCGCCAGGCCCATCCGGTGGACGGCACGCCTCCGTATGGATTTGACCGCGTGATGCGGTTTGTGACGTCTCACCAGCCACTGGCCCATCCGGAGGTCAACCACCTCACCATGCGCGGCTACCAATTGGACGGAACCTCCCTGACTCCCATGTTGGAAAACCAAGCTTTGAGTAACGGAATTTTTTCCCTTGATGGGAATGTGCTTTCTTACGAACCCAACGGCGTTTTCAGCGACGGCGGACCACTTGACCCGGCCGAATCCTCTTTTTTCGACCGGGTGTTTGTCCGTTTCGACGACGGGGAAAATCTTTCCCCTCCAATTATGGTGCGAATCTTGGAATTCGCCTTTGACAACCGGCCGGCCGGCGCTCCCGACGGCTTGCCTAACAACTGGATGGAAGCTCATTTCGGTTCCGCCGATCCCGTTTCCGGATGGTCCGGACCCAAGGACGATCCCGATGGCGACGGGTTCACCAACCTGCAGGAATTTCTGGCGGGCACCGATCCGCTCGATGCCCAATCACGACCGAGAATTATCAACTTCGGTCCGAGCGGTCTGATTTGGCGCGCGCGTCCTTACGAACAATACGAGGTCGAGACCTCCACTGATTTTATCAACTGGACATGGAGCGGATATGCCACGGCGCCGACCGGAGGGACGGGTGAATGGACAGGCCCCGGTTTTGACGGAGGTCAACGCTTTTACCGCGTCCGCCATGTGCGTTAAAGCAATCCGTTTCCGGCTGCGGTCACGAGCCTCCCCACATATCCCGAGAGCAGAGGGGTTACACCGGGATTCCCAGTCGCCGCTCCTTCAACAACACCAAGATCATCACATTCGCGCGTTGCAACGCGGCTGATCGGGAATGAAGTGAAGGGAAGCCATGGAAACCAAATCCAAGAAAACAGACTCGCCGGGTCAT
>PXDN01000356.1 GCA_003566375.1 Opitutia bacterium | reverse complement strand
GTGCGGATGGTATTTCATCGAATCGCCGATGATGTTGGCCACCTTATTGTAGCGGCCGTCGTCCATTTGCCGCATGGCGTGCAGGATGCGCCGCTGCACCGGTTTCAGGCCGTCATCGATGTGGGGCACCGCCCGCTCGAGAATCACGTAGCTGGCGTAATCCAAAAACCACTCGCTGAACATGCCCGAGACATGCCCGGGTTGCGGCTCCAATGAGCCGCTGAGAAGCCGTTTGCCGTTTGCTTGATCGGAAGACATGCGAATAAAAAATCAAAGGCCGATGAATGGCGCGGAGAACCGCTCACCGACAAAAACGTTGTTTGTCCAATTTCATCCGAATTCTTTCGAGGAAAAAATGGCCGAACATCTCCCAAAACAGCGTTAGTCTGGAAAATTGTTATTTCTGTTCAAAATTGAGCAGGCTTGAAAATGGCAAATGACAAACCGCTGCGTTCGTGATTCGCCGCCATCTGCAATTTATCCATTACTTTCCACCATAAGGGAATACAACTCCATATGGAATTCAGCCCTTTTGGGATGGAATCACCGTTTCTCCCAACTTGGCACACTCCGTGCTATTCGAATGCCAATCCATCCGGTTTCCGGTGGTAACGCGGAATCACATTCATCCTCTACTCATAACCACAACAATACGAAAGATCCCATGAAGCATTGGCGCAAATTGATGATCGTTCTGGCGGGAATTGTTTTCCTGACCACTCTTTTCGCGGCGGAGACGCGGCTGCACGCCGCCGACACCCCCTACGAACCGACGGAGGAAGACCTGGCCTTCCAAACCGAATACGAGGAGATGGTGGCGGAGCACGGCTTCCACGCCTACGCCTTCGACTTTTTTGTCACCAGCATGCTGTGGACGGTCATGGCGGCCGGCCTCGTTTTTCTCATGCACCTCGGTTTCGCCACCTTGGAAACCGGGCTGACCCGGCAGAAAAACGCGGTCAACGTTCTGTTCAAAAACGTCTTCATTATCTCCGCCGGCATCCTGACCTACGGGTTGATCGGCTTTAACATGCACTACCCCGGGGAGTGGCAAATTCCCTACATTTTCGGGTTGGGCAGTCCGATCGGAGATCTAAACGAGGACTTCACCTTCGGTTACGGAGGGGTGGGTCTGGCCATGACCGGATACGGCGACTTTATTTTCCAAGCCATGTTCGCGGCCACGGCGGCCACCATTGTTTCGGGAGCGGTGGCGGAGCGAATCAAGCTCTCCTCGTTCATGATTTTCACCATTATCCTTGTCGCTTTCGCCTACCCGATCGCCGGATCCTGGCACTGGGGAGAAGGGTTTTTGGCCGAGCTGGCCGTGCCGTTTTACGATTTCGCCGGTTCCTCGGCGGTCCACGGGTTTGGCGGATTCGCCGCCCTCGGCGCGGTGCTGGTGCTCGGCTCCCGCAAGGGAAAATACCTGCCGGGCGGAAAAATGAGGCCCATCCCCGGCCACAACATTCCCCTCGCCGCCATCGGGGTCTTTCTGCTCTGGTTCGGCTGGTTCGGCTTCAACGGCGGGTCGGTGCTCTCGGCCGAGCCCAAAGCCCTCGGCCTGGTCTTCACCACCACCGCCATGTCGGCGGCGGCCGGAGCCCTGGCGGCCATCGGCACCTCCTGGGCGCTGCTGAAGAAACCGGACATCACCATGGCCCTGAACGGCGTGCTGGCCGGTTTGGTCGGCATCACGGCGGGAGCGGACGCGGTCGGTCCCTGGCCGGCGGTTTTCATCGGGCTTGTTTCGGGCATTCTGGTGGTCTTCGCCATTATTTTCTTCGACAAGGTCAAGGTCGATGACCCGGTCGGGGCAATCTCCGTTCACGGGGTTTGCGGCGTTTGGGGAACGGTGATCATTGCCCTCTTTAATGAGGAGATCAGCTTTATCTCGCAGGTCATCGGCACGGCTGCCTTCTGCGGATTCGCATTCATCGTCGCTTTGGCGATAGCCTTTATCTTGAAAGCCACTCTCGGCTTCCGGGTCACGGAAGAGGAAGAGGAGGAAGGTCTCGATTATTCCGAGCACGGCCAGGAGGCTTACCCGGATTTCGGCAAGATCAGCAACTAAGGCCGGGGCGCGCGCGATGTGACTTGCGCCGCGCCCGGCAAAATCTTCAACTGAATAATAACACCCGTTTGTAAATCCTCATGAAATTGATCAAAGCCATTATCAAGCCCTTCAAATTGGAGGAAGTGAAAGAGGCCCTTTCCGAAATCGGCATCGACGGCATGACCGTGACCGAAGTGAAAGGCTTCGGCCGCCAGAAGGGGCACACCGAAATCTACCGCGGCAGCGAATACACGGTCGATTTCCTCCCCAAGGTCGAAGTGGAAATTGTCGTGCCCGATGAAATCGTGGCCAAAACCGTTTCCACCATCGTCAGCGCCGCCCGAACCGGAAAGATCGGGGACGGCAAAATTTTCGTCATCCCCATTGACGAAGCCATCCGCATCCGCACCGACGAACGCGGCGAAGGCGCGGTGTAGTTTGCGGTTATTGTTCGTTTGTTTGTTCGCAGCTGATTCGTTCGCGGCGGGCGCCGGTTTTGTGTTTGACCGGCGTCCGCTTCGTTTTTGCGAAACCGCGCTTTTCCGCCCGAATCGCGGCCCGGCGGAAACGCTTTTCGATCACTCCCCGTCTCTATCGCCAAGGTGGCGGTAGAGGGTGCGGCGGCCGATCCCGAGAGCCTGGGCGGCCTGGCGTTTGTTTCCCTTGAAGAGTTCCAGAACTTTCCCAATGTAACGGGATTTGATCTCCTCCAAGGTCGGCAAACTGGCGGTGTCCCAATCCCCCGGCGGCAACCAGCGGTCAACCGCCGGAAGACCGTCCGCCCCGCCGGCCCCTTCCGCCACTTTGGGCGGCAGATCGCCGGGCTCGATGAGATCGCCCTGGCAGAAGGTGGCCGCCCGGCGCACGATGTTTTGCAATTCGCGGATATTGCCGGGAAACCGGTATTGGCGCAGCAGGTGGAGAGCCCCGGCGGAAAATCCTTTGACCGGTTTGTCCTGCTCTTTCGCATACTGGTTGAGAAAACGCGCGGCCAGCAAGTCGATGTCACCCCGGCGCTCCCGCAACGGCGGCACGAGAATTTGAAACGCGTCGAGGCGGTGAAACAGGTCTTCCCTGAAACGGGAGTGCCGCATCTCTTCCTCCAAGTCCAGATTGGTGGCCGCCACAATGCGGACATCCACCGGAATTTCCTGGTCCGCCCCAACCGGCCGCACGGTGTCCTCCTGCAACACCCGCAGCAATTTCGCCTGCAAGGGAGCCGGCAACTCGGCGATTTCATCCAAAAAAAGAATACCGCCGTCGGCTTGTTGAAACAAACCTTTGCGGGATTTGGCCGCGCCGGTGAACGCCCCGGCGAGGTGGCCGAACAATTCGCTCTCCATCAGGTCGGCGGGAATACCGGCGCAATTGACGGCCACGAACGGGCGTTACCGCCGTTCGCTTTCGCGGTGCAGGGCGCGGGCGACCAACTCCTTGCCCGAACCGCTCTCCCCGCAAATCAGCACCGGCCCGGCGGCCCCTCCGATGCGGCGGATTTGCTCGAACACATTCCGCATCCCGGGATCATCGCCGGCGATTCCGTGAAAGGAATCGCTTTCCCCGGTCGGAAATCCGCGCACGCGCTTTTTCAAAAGCCGCACCTCCAAAGCCCGCGTGACGGCGATGCGCAGGTGGTCAAAATCGAGCGGTTTGGTTAAAAAATGGTCCGCTCCCTCCTTGAGGGCCTCGACCGCCTGGGAGATGGTGCCGAAGGCGGTCACCACCAAAAACGAGGGAGGAAACGGATCCGTCCGCAGGGCGCGCAGCAAATCCAAACCGCTCGATCCGGGCAGCCGCAGGTCGCTGACCACCACGTCCGGCAAAAACTCCCGCGCGGCGGCCAGTCCTTCCTCGGCGGAAGCGGCGGCGCGCACGGCATGCCCGGCCTCGGAAAGTTCCTCCGCGATCAACTCCCGCAAACCGGAATCATCCTCCACGATTAAAACGCGGGAGTTTTCCCCGGCGGCGGCCGATGGCGTGATGGAGGGTTTGCTCATGATTCTCCGGCGAGGGGAATACTGAGACGGAATGCCGCGCCGCCCAGGGTTCCGGTGAAGGCCTCAACCCCTCCGCCGCATTCATCGGCCACCTGTTGCACGATGGCCAAGCCCAGTCCCGTGCCGCCGCTGGACGCGCGGGTGGTGAAAAACGGCTCGAAAATCCGCGTGCGGACAGCGGGCGGCAATCCCGGTCCGTCATCCTCCACCACGACGGCGGCGCGCTCCCCGCGCTCTTCCCAAACCACCCGCACCCGCCCGGTGGCGGCTTGGCGGGCGTTGCGGACAAGATTGGTCAGGGCCAGTTCCAACCGCACCCGGTTGACCTGAACCAGCGGTCCCGGCGCCACCCCCTCCCGTTCCACGCGAACCGCCCGCCCCGGCTCCTCCTGATCGACGGCGAGCAGCACGCTATCCATCAAGTGGTCAACCCGGACCGTTTGCCGGGGATTGTCATGGGTGCGCCCGAACTCCAACAACCCGCGAACGATGCCGCCCATGCGGGCGATCTCTCCGCGGATCGCCTCAACGGCGGCCCGTTCGTTTCCCCCGTTGCCATGGCGCAACAGTCTCTGCGCCTGACCGTCGATCACGCTCATGGGACCGCCCAGCTCATGGGCGACCCCCGCCGCCACTTTCCCGATGGCGGCCAGATTCTCCGTTTTGCGCAGGCGGGCTTGCAGGGACTCCTCGCTTTTCCGCCGGTCGCGGATTTCCTTTTCCGCCCGATCCATCGAATCGAGCATTTGGTTAAACGTCCCCGCCAGACGGGCGATTTCCACCGGCCCTCCGGCCCAGGCCCGGTGGTCCCGTTCCCCCGCTTCAACCCGCATCATCGATTTCTGCAAACGCCCCAAGCCGGCACCGACCGCTCCGCGGTAACCGGTCAGCACGATGCCGATCATGCCGGCGGACGAGAACAGGAAAACCCACCCGGCGGTTTGGCGGAATCCCCGCAGCTGATCGATCATCTCCCGGTGCAGGCGGGAGACTTGCAACAGCCCGACGCGTTCCCCCGCCGAATTTTCCAGCGGCACGAAATAGGAATAAACCGAGCGCCCCTCCATCTCTCCGTAAGCGCCGGTTTGCCGGGTCCAATCATCAAACCGTGGATCGGCAACATCCACGCTTCGGCTCTCATCCTCTTCGCCAAAACCGGACGCCACCAACGCGCCGGATTCGTCAAACACCCGCGCGCCGTAAACCCGGCCGATGTCGAGGACCGATTCGAGGGAATACTCCACGCTCCCCTGGCGTTTGCGTTCCAAGGCGTGGCCCATCGGCGCCTGCAGGGCGCGGGCCACCAGTTGCACGTCGTCCTGCATCCGCCGTTCGGCCCACCCTTCCAACCGCGCGAACAGAAAAAATCCCAGCAACCCGAGAAAAGCCAACAATGGCGCGCACACGAAAAGAAGAATCCGGCTGAGCAACCCCGGTTGTTTCCAGGTAATCCGGTTCATCATGCGAATTACTGTAGAGTGGAGCCGCGTGGGGTCAAACCCGGGACGGGTTGGGGATTGGCTCCCCCCTTGCCGAACGGGCGACACGAAATAAGAATCCTCATCGAAATCGAGATCGAAATTCGATATCGATGTCGATGTTTTCCCTTCCCGTTGGGCATTCGCCCGCCTCCCCATACTTTACATTGCCACGCCGCGCCCCCTTTCCCAGTCTGATCGGTGTGGAGGGCGATGTTCAAAGCGTGTTGGGATTGAAACGCAAGCCGTCGTTTCCGGTGAACGACGGGTTGCGGCGGTACTTGGTTGATCACGCCCGCGAGCTTGAATTGCCGATCACCTACGATGATTTGCTGGGCTACGGCGAATCGATCCCCCTGCGTGACAGCCGCGGGCGCGACACGCTGTGGGAAACGGTTACCTATCCCGGCGAGGATGCCAAGCGCATCAACAGCGCCCTCACCCGCATCTACGCCCTGATCAAGGCGGCCGGGGACATGACGGCGGCCAAGCACCTCTACGTGGACCGGGTCGATTACTGCACCTTTGGCAATTCCCACCCGTTCCGTATCCGTATTGTCAATTCCCACAACGACAATCAGGATTATTATTACATCAAAAAATGCGACGCCTCCCGCATTTACGGGTTGGAACTCGAGCACCTGCTTTCCCCCAACCGCATGCACTACATCACCCGCGGCGACACGCTGGTGGAGGAACACGTGGTCGGCATTCCCGGGGACATGTTCATCCAGCATTGGCTGGGCAGCAAACGGCTTAAACCGGTGCGCGTCGCCAAGGAGTTGGTGAAATTCAATGAACGCTGCTTCGTCCGCCTGCTGGGTGACATGCGTTCCTACAATTTCGTGGTCGATGTAACCCCCGATTTCGAGGAAGTCCAAATCCGTATCCGCGCGATGGATTTCGACCAACAGTCCCATCACGGTCGGAAAAACTTTTATCTGCCCCAGTTTTTTCCGGAAAACCGGGAGCTGGCCCTCTTCTGCATCAAACACCTGAACGTGGCCACGGCCGCCCAGTATCAATGGGAGGAAGACGCCCTCATCATCCGCCGCACCCTCGCCGTGGCCGACCGGTTGACCCGGCTATTGGAAGTTATGGAAGCCGACCCGATTGCCCCGCCGGAACATGTTTGCCAACTCCGGGAGGAGTTGGCGGAGCATTACGGCAACGACGCGTTTATGAGCTGTGACTCCATGGGGGCGCTGGTGAGGGAAAGTTTGGAGACCATCCGGCAGCGAATTTCCAAAGGCCCGTCCAAGAGCCGCCCCCCCATGCCCGGTTTTGAAGGGTGATCAACCTTGCCGCCCGGCGGGACACGCTCCCTATAGCGGCAAGACCTCCGGTCTGTCGTGCCGAAAGCGCTCCCCACGGGCAAACCCGGCCCGCGAACAACCAACTGCCGACCGGAGGTCTGGCAGCTACTTCTCCCAAACAACCGACTGCCGACCAGAGGTCTGGCAGCTACTGTCCCGGCCGCCCGGCGGGACACGGTCCGAATGAAAACAAAAACCGGTTGGGGCGCCTTAATTCGACGGGGAGACAGCCACGCGGAAGAAGCCGCGGTCGGCGCCGCTCACGGCACGGGAGGCGCTGATCTCATCCCCGGTGCCGTCGAACGTGGCCACGTCTTCCCAACCGGTTCCCAAATCAGTGGTGAACTGCACCGTATAAACAAAGCCGGTTTCGCTGTTGAAAGTGAGATTGAAATCATCTCCGTCCACCCCGAACGTCAGAATTTCAACCAGCGGCAAATCCACGTCGGAGGAGGGAATGACGAACGCGGTGTCGTAAACGGTGAAATCATCGACCAACAGTTCGCCAAGATCGTTGCTAAAGGCAACGAATTGAAACGAGCGAATGGTCTCACCCACCGCCAAATCGCCGCGCTGGTATTGCTGGTTTTTCAGCACCAGTCGACCGTTCAACCAGACATCCATGGAATCTGATTCGACCACTTCGGCGCCACCGAGGTAGGTGACCGGCTCGGGGGGGTTGTTGTAAACGATCTGCAGGTTGTTCAGGCGGTCGGTTTCATACAATTCCTCGATTTCGTTGAGGGTGCCCTTGCGCAGGGTGAAATTATGAATACGGGCTGCGTTGGGGACGCTGGTTCCCTGCCCCGCCCGGAAACTGAAGCCGCTGGTTTCGGTGCCCACCGCGGAATTTTCCCAGAAATCGAAATGAACGGTCACCAGGGGTGAAGAAACCACGTTGGCCGCCGCAATAAACATGGAGACCGTGTCCTCTTCGGGATCATCTTTGAAGAATCGCAGGTAGCTGTTGCCGGCTTCGCCGAAAAAGGTTTCGGAGTTTGCATCGGTTACCCCGATTTCCCGAATGCCGGCGGATTGGTTGGTCGGGTCGCCCCACGCGTCCAGATTGTCAAATGGTTCGTAAAAAACCGCGCCCGGGACGTCGGAGGCGGGGGTTGCGCGGGCTCCCTCGTAAATCACGAAATTGTCGATGAGGATTTCCGCCATGTTGGCGGTGAACACGGCGAACTGCACCGATTCATACGGGTCGCCCACTTGCATGTTGGTCGAAACTTCCGGATCGGGGCGGGAGTAACTGTGATCATTCAAAACCCGCACCCCGTCGAGCCACACGTCAAAGCGGTCCGGCGCCACGGTATAAAAGCCGTTATAGGCCACCGTCTCGGTGGAATTGTTCAAAATAACCTCCATGCGGTAGGTCTGTCCGGCTTCATAAAGGCCGTTGACGCCCGCGAGCTGGCCGCGGCCCCAGCGGATTTCGTGGGTGCGGTTGGCATTGCTGGCCGAGCCCCGCCCGGGACGCATGACCACGACTCCGGGGCCGATGTCGGGACTGTTCCAGAAATCAAACGCGATGGTGATCACCGGGGATGGCTCGGAAATGATGCCGTTGCCGGTCATGGCGTTGTTCACGCTTTCGTTGGTTCCTTTGAAAATGCGGAGATACGGATTTCCCGCCTCGCCAAAAAAAGCCTCGGAATTTTCATCCGTGCTCTCGATGACCCGGACTCCCTCCAGCTGGTTGGAAGGAGCGCCCCATTGGGTCAAATCCTCAAAAGTGTCTTGGAAAAGAATTTTGGGGTCATCGCCCAAAAGCGGGACCGAGCCAAAAACCACGGAGGAAACAAACAAACGAAGGTAAGATCTCATAATGATGGCGTGTTGGTGAAAGGATAATAATTAGAAAAGAAACTTCCTCGGTTATGCGTGGGATTCTCGAATTTGTAAACCTCTGAATTCGGTCTTTGAATGAGATGCGAATTGCGGTGGAAGATTGCCCCGGCCACGCCTGGCGCCCGACTGCCGACCGGAGGTCTGGCAGCTACTTTTCCGGCCGCACTCTCCCTGTAGCGGCAAGACCTCCGGTCTGCCGCCAAACGGGCATCCCCGGCCCTGCGGACACCCGACTGCCGACCAGAGGTCTGGCAGCTACTTTTCCGCGGACGACTGCCTGCCGACCGGAGGTCTGGCGCTTGTCGTCGCTGAAACCCGACCAAGTCGAAAAGGTCGTCACGGGAAGGACCGGCTTGCGCCTCACCGGCGGGAGGAGGCTCCACTTAAAACACGCCATTTGGGGGGACCGGGCCGATGCCGCGACAGCCGGGGGATTCCCGGCATGGCAGTTTGTCCGGTCCGTTGCGGCATTGTCTGCACGTTTGGAAAACCCCTCGACTTCGCCCGGGGTTCCTGTAACGGATTACGAACTTCATGAAGTCCGCGTCCGCAACCGATTATCCTTCACGGGTGGAAACCCATGAATTCTGGGGAAAACAAACTCTTTCCCCGGGACAATCCATCCATTGGGAATCCGGCACGGCCAGAATCTGGGCCGAGCGCGCCTCCGGCGCCACTCACGAATGGCGCATCCACAGTGAGCGGGGACCGGTGGAGACACACGCCGCCCGCCGCTCGGGCGAAACGCCCCCGCCGGAAAAACCGTCATGGAAGCGCTGGGCCTTCCGCGAGGAAGACTCCGCAGTCTGGTGCCTTCCGGTCATGCCCGACAAACCCGTGGTGGTGCGGCCCGACGTTCCGCTGACCATCCCCCGGGGGAATGAGGTCACGTTTTTTGTCAGCATTCCCGTTTGGCTGCGGTTCTCCATCGGCCGGCTCGGGGAACTGGCCATCCATGATGAGCCAACGGTGGTTCTTTCCAAAACCTGGGCCGGGGAACCCACGGCCGGCGAACTGTGTTACGCTTTGCGCACAAGCGGCTCCCGCATTTTGGGAGGCATAAAAAAAGGGGCTCACCGGGCGGTTTGCCCGTTGGTCATCCGCAACCGAGCGGAGGAGGAACTTGTTTTTCAAAAGCTTTGCCTGCGCACCATTCACAGCAACATTCACCTCGGGGCCACCCGGCTCTGGTGCGAGCAAATCGAGGTGAATTATCTCGGCAAAGCCCACTTCAGCGAGTTTGTCTTTTCCCAAAAACCGCCCGCATTCGAACCGGTGCGGGGTGTGCTGGGAGAGGCCCGCGAACCGGTTCACCGCAATCTTTTGCGCAAGAGTATTGAAAGTTTTTGGACTTCCTGACCCCGCCCCTTCTTCTTCATGACCGCCATGCTGACAACCGAATCTCTTTTTCTCGCAAGTCTTTTCAGCGCCTGGTTTACCCCCGAACGTTTGGAAATGATGTTGCGGGCCACCCTGATTCTGTTCATTGGATTCCCCCTTCTGATTTTGTTGGCCCGTTGGCTGGGCAAGGTGCTGACCAAGCAATTGTCCGCCCATTCCGGCATGGTCATTTCCAAGGCGGTGTTTTATGTGGGCGCGGTCGTGCTGGCCATAACCTTGCTGCGGGAACTCGGGTTCCAGCTCACCGCCCTTCTCGGAGCGGCCGGCATTGCCGGAGTGGCCATCGGTTTCGCCTCACAGACCAGTCTCTCCAACATCATCAGCGGCCTTTTCCTGGTGTGGGAAAAACCGTTCTCGGTGGGCGACGCCATCAACGTGGGCGACACCACGGGGGTGGTCTTTTCCATCGATTTGCTTTCGATCAAGCTCCGCACCTTTGACAACCGCTTCATTCGCATCCCCAACGAGCGCCTGATTAAAAGCGACGTAACCACCATCACCCGCTTTCCCATCCGCCGGTTCGACATCAACCTCGGCGTCGCCTACAAAGAGGACATCAAGCGGGTCATCCACGTGCTCAAGGATATTGCCGATAAAAACCCGCATTGCCTCGACGAGCCGGAGCCGGTGGTGATCTTTCAGAACTTCGGTGATTCCTCGCTCAACTTTCTCTTTGGAGTTTGGTTTGCCAAACAGGATTTTCTGGTGCTGCGCAATAGTATCATGGCGGAAATCAAGGAGCGTTTTGACGCCGAGGGCATCGAAATCCCCTTCCCCCACCGGACCCTCTACTCCGGATCGGAGACCGCCCCATTCCCCATCCGCATCGTTCAGGAAACCCCTTCTCCGGATGCGTCCGAAAAACCCGCCCCTCCCGAAGGTTGGCATAAAGAGTAATCACCGAGCCGGACCGCCCGCGCGGTCCTTGCTGGGGCGGCCCGTAAGAAAATTCCGCACAACCGAACCACTCTCCCCGCTGACAACACAACCCCCTTTTCCACGTCCGCATTCAGCCCCCTCCTCCCCAAAACCGCCACCAACCTACCCCATGAAAACGACATTAATTTTAGCAGGTGCTAAAATTATTGTCGCCTGAAATTTCAGGAGTTTGGGGTTATGTTGGTGTGAGAGGAAATGAGGTTCGCGAGGATTGAGGAAAGCGACGAAGGGTTTGTCATTCCGGCAGGGCGAGAATGCGGCGGTTGGCTTCGATCAGGCCGGCGGGGTTGCCGATGTCGAGACGCCGACCGGGCAGTCGGCAACCGCAAAACCCTTCCTCCACCATTAAGGCCGCCATGGCGTCGGTAAGCTGGATTTCGCCGTTTTTACCGGGCCGGGTTTTCTCCAAGTGGCGAAAGATACCGGGATTTAACAAATACCGGGCGGCAAAGGCCCAGCCGCCGCTGGCGGTTTCCCCCGACAGCAAACGCACCGAAGGCGCTTCTGCCGGAGACGGTTTTTCCACCATGGCATCCAAAACGAACAAGCCGGGCGCGCTTTCCTCTCCGCCAACCACCCCGTAGCGGCAAACCCTGTCGGCGGAAACCGGCTCCACCGCCACGGCGGAAAATCCGGTTTCACCCCGCGCGGCGCTCAAGGCCTCCAACGCGTTCGGTTTGCCGGGCCGGTCTTGCCCATCCACGATCACCGTATCGGCCAACAACAGGGCAAACGGTTCCTCCCCCACATGGCCGCGGGCGCGCAGCACCGCGTCCCCCAATCCTTTCATTTCGCCCTGGCGGATAAAATGGAACCGGGCCTGGTTGGCGATCCGGACCAGTTCGTCCGCCTGTTCGTCCCGTCCTGACGCCCGCAGGCGGGTTTCCAGTTCGGGCGCGCGGTCGAAGTAATCGACAATGGCGGATTTGTCGCGGCTGACCACGATGAGAATGTCGGTAAACCCGGCGGCCACCGCCTCTTCGACCACGTAATGGATGACCGGTTTGTCGCCGATGGGCAGCATCTCTTTCGGCACCGCCTTGGCGATGGGCAAAAACCGGGTGCCGAATCCGGCCGCGGGCAACACCGCCTTGCGGAGCATCACGGGGGGATTCGCGCTCATTTCACCTGGGTGGTCGTTGGCGATGGAATTTCCGGAGCGTATTCCGGCTTCAGTACGCCCACCCCTTTCGAAGCGAACGCCTTTTCCAGCCGCGCGAACATCGCCTCGTCCTCGAAGGTGCCGATGATGGCGCCGCCGCTGCCGCAGAATTTGGCGCTGGCCCCGATGTCGCGGGCGGTTTTAATCAAATCCCGGTTGCCGTCCCCGACGTTGTAGAGACTGGCACGTTTGTCGAAATTGGCATTGATGAATCCGAACAGTTTGGCGTGGTCGCGGGCAAGAAGAGCGTCGCGGAATTTCACCGTCAAATCGGCCCAAAAGGCGATGGCGTCACGCACCTCGGGGTCTCCCCGTTTCCAGCGTCCGCGCAAATCGTTGTGATACACCTCCGTCCCCTCGGACAAATCCTCGCGGTAGGCGACGTAGAGATTGGGAAGCAGCGTCGGATCGAGATGGATGTAATCGCCGTAGCCGCGCTCATCGAGCAGGGATTTGTTGAAATCCATGAAAACCAACCCTTGGTAAGCTTGGGCCACCCGGTCCTGCAGGCCCGCGGGAATGGACAATTCCTGGGTCTCCACCGAAAGGACCAGATTCGCCAGCGTGTGCCGGGAGATGTTGACATGGAAAAACCCCATCAGCGCCCGGATGCAGGCGGTGATGATGGCGCTCGACCCCGCCAGCCCGACTTGGTTGGGGATATCGGAGCTGTAGCGGATGGTGAAGTTGCGGTTATCCAACTCGATATTCCGCTCCTGGCAGTAGTCGTAAAACCGTTTGATGCTGGCTTTGAGCAGGCGGAACCCGCCGTAATAACCGTGGCGCTTCACATCCTCGGCCAATCCCTGGATGCTGCGGAAAACCGAATGATCCCGCCGGCTGGGCAAAATTTCCAAATCCGGTGATTCATACAGCGTGATGGAGGCCGAAAAATTTTTAAACGCGAAGGCGATGGTTTTGCCGAAATACCCGTCGGAGGGATTGCCGATCAAACCGGCCCGCGGAAAGGCTCTGGTGCGAATAATCATGGAAAAACGCATACATTGACGAAACCGGGTCACCCCGGAAAGAGAAATTTTCACCGGGCAAATCGCCAATTGACGGACAATGGTTTCCGCTGGCCAATGGATCTGAAAACACCATGCCTAAAACCATCACAGCATGAGAACCTTGTTTCTTTCTGCTAATTTTTTGCTTAAAAATCAAGTTAATGCTTGCACACCGTCCTCAAGCTTGCATGCATCCCATGAAAATTCCTGATACATGATTTCATCCCCTCAACTCATTCCCTATGGCGATCCCCGGAGGCGGCGTGCCCAATGGCGCATGCTTTTTGCCCTGATGTTTTGCTACCTGTTTTTTTACACTGGACGCCAGAATTTCGGTTGGGCCATTCCGGTAATGCTTGATGACGAGGGACTCGGTCTTTCCGCCACTCAACTGGGAACCATAAGCGGCGCAATGTTGATGGTTTATGGATTTGGCCAATTTATCAATGGTAATTTGGGCGACAAATTCGGTGGGCGCAAAATGGTGACCATTGGAGGGCTTCTATCCTGCGCGTTGAACTGGGTTGTCAGTTTTGGGAATTCTTTCATGACCATACTGATTCCATGGGCGGCTAATGGATACGCTCAATCAATGGGCTGGGCGCCTGGAAGCCGTATGCTATCCAACTGGTGGGCGCATGAAGAAAGAGGCAAGGCATTCGGGTGGTACGTTTTTTCCGCCGCCTCATCCACCGTGATGATTTTCGCCATCGGGATTTTGGTGGTCACCTACCTCCCTTGGCAATGGGTATTCCGGTTGCCAGTGCTACTGTTGGCCATAGCCTGTGTGGTTTTTTTCATCGTAGCCCGCAACCGTCCCGAAGACCTGGGATACGAACCGACCCCGGAAGACCCGAGCCATGCAAAGCCAGTCACGGTCGATGGAACCGAAGAAGGATCTTTCCACCGCTATTTTGCGGTTTTAAAAAACCCCCGCTTTCTGTTGGCCTCTTTGTCGATCGGTTTTGAAAGCTTGGCCCGCTACGGTTTGATCATTTGGGTTCCCCTTCACTATATGGGTCCCGGATGGAGGGAAGCTCCTGGCGGTGTCTGGATTACCTTGGCCCTGCCCGTTGGCATGGCCTTCGGAGCATTAAGCACCGGTTATTTATCGGACCGATTTTTCAAAGCCAACCGTTCGCGGCCAATTGCCATATTCATGAGCTTGGCGGCAGTCGTTCTCATGTTGATTTATGCCGTTCCTCCTGAATGGAAAGCGGCTGGACTGGTTCTTCTGTTCATGGCCGGTTTTCTGGTTTATGGCCCACAATCGTGCTATTGGGCGTTGTGCCCCGATTTGCTGGGCCGTTACCGAGCCGCCACGGCCATAGGGGTCATGAACTTTTCCGCTTATTTATTCGCCGCAGCTGGCGAGCCGTTGATTGGGTGGGTAGTTGACTTCACCGGCACCACCACCGCGATTTTCGCCCTGCTGGCCGTTTCCTGCGCTTTGGGTGCCGTGCTCATTCTTCCGGTAAAACGCTGATGTTTCCATGAAGACGAATCAATCTATTCACCCTCCCGTCCTCTTGGGCAACGGCAGCTTGCACCGGCTGGAGGAACTTTTGATCCGGCTCGACGCCAAAACCGTTTTTCTGGTGGCCGACGAGCCGGCCTACAAATTTTCCGGCGCCGCACAGGTCATGGACCCGGTGTTGCAAAGCCGCCATACCACCTGGTTCACCGAATTCGCCCTCAATCCCAAAATCGCCGACGTGGAACGCGGAGTCGCCCTCTTCCGGAATAACCGACCCGACGCGGTCATCGCCCTCGGCGGTGGCTCCGCCATCGACATGGCCAAACTGATCGCGGGTTGCGGTTCCCAGGAAGGCGAGCCGGCGGACTACGGCACCGGCAAGAAAAAGCTGGAGGCGGCCGGACCGCCGAAAATCGTGATCCCCACCACCTCGGGAACCGGCAGCGAAGCCACCCACTTCGCGGTGGTGTACGTGGGAGAGGACAAATTCTCCATGGCCCATCCGTCCTTGCTGCCCGAATATGTCCTCTACGACCCGGCGCTCACCCACAGTCTCCCGCCCGGCCCCACCGCCGCCAGCGGACTGGACGCCTTTTGCCAGTCAATCGAATCGATCTGGGCGGTTGGTTCGACGGAGGAATCGGTCGGTTACTCGGTTGAGGCGTTGGACCTCTCGTTAAAGAATTTGGAAACCGCCGTGTTGAAGCCGACGCCGGAGGCGCGCCTGGCCATGGCCAAGGCCGCCCACTTGGCCGGGAAGGCGATCAACATCAGCAAGACCACCGCCCCGCACGCTTTCTCCTACGCGGTGACCACCCGCTTCGGCGTTCCCCATGGCGCCGCCGTGGCTCTGACCGTGGGCGCGTTTCTGCGCCACAACCTCGGGGTTGACGATGACTCGTGCAACGATCCGCGCGGCGCGGAAGCGGTGAAAAAGCGGCTGGCAATTCTCCTGCAACATCTCGGGGAGGGATCGGAGGAGACCGCCCTGTCCCGCATCCGGGAGTTGATCGTCAAGATCAACTGTCCAACCCGGTTGGGAGAGGTCGGCGTCAAACGGGAAGATCTCCCCGGCCTGATCGGGGCGGTCAACTTGGAGCGTCTCTCCAACAATCCCCGCAAAATCACGGCGGAGCAAATGCTGGCCCTGCTGGAGCCATTGCTGTGAATCCACCAAAAACAACCATGAGTGAACAAACCAAACCGAAAACGGCCAAACGCGATCCGCTCTTCCGGCGGAAGACGGCCATTGGCTACAAAACCGAAGAAAAGACGGTGATGCGCGGCTACAACCTGAGTGAGCTGGCGGAGGCCGGCTACTCGTTTTGCGACGCCATGTTCGTTCTTTTCCAAGGGCGCATCCCGACCGAGCCGGAGGAGAAAATGCTCAAATACGAAATGGGCGAATTCATGGAGCACTCCATGTCCCCGTCGGCCGCCTCCGCCATCTCGGTGATCGCCGGACGCCCCAACCTGCCGGCGGCGGTGGCGGCGGCGGTGATGACCTTTGGCGGAGCCCACGGTCCGGGAGCGGCCCACGGCTACATGATGAACAAATACCTCGACCGCGCCCTCGCCGAGGGGAAAACCGTGGAGGAGATCGCCAAGGAGTTGGTCGATGATTACATGGACAACAATCAGCCGGTGATGGGCATGGGCCAACCGCAGCACCGCGACGGCGACCCGCGGGCGGAGCCGACCCACGTCAAGCAGGAGGAGTTGAACATCGACGGCATCTACCTGCGCCTCCAGCGGTCGATCGAAAAGTATTTCCACGCCCGCCGCAAAAAGGAGGGCCGTTCCTACGTGCCGGTCAACTGCGTCGGCGCCGGCAACACCGCCTTGTGCGACATCGGCTTCGCCCCGAACGCCGCCTGGTGCATCGGCAGCGTGGTGCGCGGCTACAGCTGCGCCGCCCACGCCGTTTACACCTTGAAAAAAGGGCGGGCCTGGGCGGCCTCGCGCAACGAGCCGATGGTGCAGATGCTCGACCTGTCGATGATCAAATACGTCGGCCCCGAGGACCGCGAAGTCCCGAAGCAGGGGGAGCGGCAAGAATACGCGAAAAAGCAGAAAGAATCCGGAGAATACAAAAAATGGGTGATTTGAACCAAAAGAACATCGGCAATCTCGACAGCCCGAAATTGCCCTACGATTACCTGACCCGCGAATACGGCACCGTGCCGCTGGACAAGAACCGGCCGCCGTTTCAATGGGTTTCGGAGGTCGCCTACAAAAACATCCACCGCATCGTCGCCCGCGGTTACGACACCACCGAGTTGGTCGAGGAGGGCTACGGCTTGGTGGACCTGCTGTTCGTCGATTTCCAAGCGCGGATTCCAACCGAGGAGGAAGAACAGATGTTGAATTACATCATGATCCTCTCCCTGGAGGACGGGCTTTCCCTGCCGGCCGTTTTGGCGCGAACGGTGGCGAAATCCAAAACCCACCTCACCCAGGCCTGCGGTGCCTCGATCCTCGCCTTCGGTCATGCCTACGGCGGCTACGCCGCGTTCGGCAACCGGATGGCCCAATATTTGGAACGGGCCAAGGCGGAGCACAAACCGCTGTCCGGGGCGGCCGAAGAATTGGTGCGCGCCCACCACCGCGACGAAGCCCTCGGGGTCTCTGACCTGATGCTGAAAGATCCCGCCGCCAAGCGCATGATCGCCCGCGCGGAAAAGCTCGGCGTGGCCGGGGAAAACGTCGCCTTCATGAAAGAGGTGGTCGAGGCCGCGAAAAGGCTCAGCACCTCCGAAGTCGATCTCGACATGCTCGGGGCCACCGCGTCGGTGATGATGGATCTCGGGTTCACCCCCGAGGCGATGTGGACGATTATCGCGATCACCCGATCCTTCGGGGCGGGCGCCCACTTCATCGAGGAAGTCGAGCGCGAGGGATTCACCCGGCTCGGCGAAACCCTGACGCCGCCCGAGGATTACGACGGCCCCGCCGACCGGTCGGTGCCGCCGATTGAGGAGCGGGACAAGCACGCCCAACCGGCCCAGGCCAAATCGTTGGAGGAATGGAAAGAAAACTTTGAAAAGCGGAAAAAACTTCCGGCCAGCGGTTTTGCCATTGTGGAGGAAATCGAGGACCCGAGAAATCCCAAGAAAGCACACTGAATCATGTCACAGGAAATTGAAGAAATGTACCAGCGGGCCCGCGCCGCGTTTAAACAGGTCGAGTTTTGGTCCCAGGAAAAAGTGGACGAAATGGTGGCCGCCGCCGGTTGGGAATGGCAAAAGGAGGAGAACCGGAAAGCCATGGCCAGCCTCGCGGTGGAGGAATCCGGCATCGGCGTGTACGAGGACAAGTTCCACAAGATCTTCACCAAAACGGTGGGAACCCTCCGCGACCAGGCCGGAGCCATAACCTGCGGCTTGGTCAGCGATGATAAGGCCAAAGGGTTGAAAACCTACGCCAAGCCAATGGGGGTGATCGCCAACGTGGTTCCCTGCACCAACCCGGAATCGACCGTCTGCTGTCTCGGCCTGAGCACGCTGAAAACGCGCAACGCCATGATCGTGTCGCCGCATCCCCGCACCCCCGGCAGCACCAACCTGGCGGTGCAACTCGGCCGCAAGGCGCTGCGCAAAGTTGGGGCGCCCGAGGATTTGCTGCAATGCGTGCCCAAGGCCAGCCATGACAACACCCGCGCTTTGATGAGCCGTTGCGATTTCGCCATGGCGACTGGCGGCGCGGCCTTGGTGAAAGTGGTTTACGAAGCCGGCAAACCGGCCCACACCGTCGGAGCCGGCAACGTGGTCTCGATCATCGACTCGACCGTCGATTTGAAAACCACCGCCGCCAAAATCGTCAAATCGAAGACCGCCAACAACGCCGCCTCCTGCTCCTCGGAAAACGCGGTGGCCATTGAGGAAAGCGTTTACGACGACATGATGGCCGCGCTCAAAGCCGAGGGTTGCTACCTTTGCAACGAGGAGGAACGGGAAAAACTGCGCCACTACTACTGGCCGGACGGACACACCCTCAACCGCGAGGTGGTGGCCAAACCGGCGGCCTTCCTCGCCGAAAAGGCCGGAATCACCATTCCGGACGGCACCCGGGTCATCATGGTTCTCGGCATCAAGCCGGGCCGGGAAGACCGCTTCTCCGGGGAAAAAATCTCCCCGGTGTTGACGGTTTGGAAATGGACTGATTTCAGCGAAATGGTGGACCGGGTTTGCGAGATCCTGAAATTCTCCGGCGAGGGCCACTCCGTCTCCCTCCACAGCCTCAAGGAAGAGCGCCAAACCGAGTTGGCCCTCCGGGCCAACGTCGGCCGGGTGGTTTGCAACATGGGGCACACCGCCGCCAACAGCGGCGGCTGGGGCAGCGGCATGCCGACCACCGACAGCCTCGGCTGCGGCACCTGGGCCGGCAACATGACCTCCGAGAACATTGACTGGCGGCACTTCCTCAATTACACCATCGTCACCACGCCGATCCCGGAACGGATACCGACCGAAGAGGAGATCTTCGGCGCCTATCTGAAGAAGTGGGGCCGCGACTGATAGCGTAACGGCCATTCGGGTACACCGGGCCCTGTTCCTCCAAACATGGCCTGAGTAATTCACGGCGGAGCGGTCGTTAAACCCCTCCGCCTTTTTCGCATTCCGACTCCCCCGCTCATGCTCAAAGCCATCCTGTTCGACCTGGATCAAACCCTTGTGGACACGGCGGACGGATTCCGTCTCGCGGAAAGCTGGCTGCAACGGGAAATGCACGCCCGCCTGCCGGAAGTTCCGTGGGATACCCTGGTGGACTTTCACCGCCAAACCCGGAGCGCGGCCCGGCGCGGCGAGTCTCCCGCGGCCAAGACCGGACAATGGCAGGAAGTTTGCCGACACTTCGGCCTCGCGGTGGACGGAACAACCCTGGACGCTTGG
>PXDN01000006.1 GCA_003566375.1 Opitutia bacterium | reverse complement strand
TCCATCTCCGGTCGCAAAACGCCGCCCTGCCACCGCGACAAAGCCCGGGTCGCCGAAAGCAATGTCGTAATACTGGTTGATCGCGGAGTCCGGTTCGACAAATGCGATTCCCTCATCATCGATCGTCAAGATTCGTCCGGATATCCCGGCCGCGGCGATCCGAACCGGGCTTGCAGCGATGGCGTCCAGATTAAAGTCGGTGACTGCATCAGTAACCAGGAAGTCAGGCGGGTGAACGGTCAGGTTGAACGTCTCAGTAAGGTCGCCGTAAATACTTTGGATGTGAACGGTGATCGCATGCGTTCCGAATGTCTCGGGTTTCCCGGAAAGGACAGCCTGGAACGGATCGAAAAACACACCGTCCGGAAGTCCTTCAAAAATGTATCCGCCAAATGGATCGTGAGGGAGAGGCAATTCGATGAAGAGGTCCTCCAATTGGCCGGCTTCATAAACCAGATCAGGTCCCGGAAGACCCTCTGCTTCGCCATCCATGGGTAAAATTTCAAAGCGCATGACGACCGGATCGGCCGGCCTCCCTTCCCGCAGGGCCACGATATCCGCCTCATAAACGCCTGTCGCTGCCGGAACACCGGAGATTCGGCCGGTGGCCTCGTCCAGTTCGAGACCTGGAGGCAATCCGGCGGCGATGAAATCCGCCTGCCCGAAGGCGGTCTTTAGGTCTGCCTCCAGAGGATGCCCGGCGCGCCCTTGGGTCAAATGAGGGACGCACGCCACGGGGGCGACGGTCGGCGGTAAGGAGAACACCGCGGAGACGAGGACAGTGAAGACTCCGGCCATCTGCCCGTTTCCGATCGCCATTCGTTCCGGCCTGACTCGAAAACGGGGGCGGAGAGGCGACCAGTGCTGAGCATCGATGGAAAAACTCGTATGACTCTGCGATGAATGGAGCACGAACAATCCGTCCACATACTTAATTCGTGCGATTGAATCGAAGGCCTGCAAAAGTTCCGGAAAGGGTAAAGGAGACCAGTTGATCGCGTCTTTGGAAACGATCAGGCGGAACCTGTCCCATCCGACGTACATCCCGTTTCCGTAAACGACGTTCCACGGTCTTTGTTCGCGGTTGGGAGCGATAAGCTCCCAACGTTCGAGGTCGCGGGAAGACCATGCCCGCTGCCCGTCCTGAATAAAGTAATGCCCGTTGCCATAGGAGGCACCCCGGATTTCCCGCGACGTCACAGTCGGCAATTCCATCCAGTCGTTGCCGTTCGGCGAGGCGGCCATCCATCCGTTCACGCCCGCGGCCAGGTAGCCCAGGCTGCCCCAGGTGAAGTGCCGGACCCCACTGTTCTCCGGAAAGGTCCAGTCCTGCCAGGCTTCGCCTTCTGGCGAAACGACTACCCTGCCGTTGCTCATTCGGGCCAGAAACTCGCCATTGAGAAATTGCAGGCTCGCCGCCATGGCTCCCAGGGTGTGTGGAGCAGCCGTCCATAACAAACCATCAGTCGAGACTTGAAACTCATCCTGGTTCGTCACCATCACAAAACGGTCGTTTCCATAGGCAAGGGATCCTAATATCGTATCCGGAAAATCGGTACGATGCCAGTCTTCGGTCTCTCTGTGAGGGATCACCAGATGGATAATCCGTTCATCCGATCCAGCGTGGTTGGTCGCCTGAAGAGTGAAGGAATATACCCCGGCGGTTGTCAGGGCGCCGGCCAGACGGAATCGCAACGAGCCATTGTTGTCGAGGTAGGTGTCGATTTCGATGCCGCCCGGCAGGCCGGTTGCCTGCCAACCGGTCACCGGAAGAAATGATTCCGCACCGATCCCGTGGGTGAAAAAGTCTCCTGCTTCGTAGGCGATCATTCGTTCCTCGATAATCGGGGGCCTGGTTTCCTCAGCGGTTGCGACGGCCAGGCGAAATCTTACCGGGTCGGTCATCCGGCCCCCGGCGCGGGCAGCGAAAAGGACTTCGTGATTCCCTGCTTTGGCGGCCACACCCGATACCTCCCCGCTGTGCGGATCCAATGTAATTCCCTCCGGGAGGCCGAATGAAAAGAACTCGTCCACATCGCTGTCGCCATGAACGGCGATGGAAAAAGAAAATGCCTCACCCTGGGTGATTCCGTGGACACCCGGCAGCACGATTCCGGGCGCCCACTGGCCAGTGGATCGAAGGATCCTGCCGTTAGCCCCCCCAAGAATCACGGTATGCTCGCTGGCTGCGCCGCTTTGCACGATCGTTTGTGCTCCCGCTGACTGGAGTATCCACAGGTCACCGTCCTCGGAAGTCAGAATGGTTCCTTGGTCCGTCACGGCCACGAATCGTCCGTCGCCATAGAAGACCCGCTGAAAGTCTTCGGAGACTCCGGCTGATCGCCGGGACCACGATATGCCGGTGTCCGATGTCCAGATCCGTCCGTTTCTTCCTGCAACGACAAACACTCCGCCCCCCGCGGCAAGGTGCTGGGAATGATCCCATGAGCCCGGCCAGGAAGCGGGATTCCATGGCCCGCGCGGATCGGTTGCCCAGCTTGAATGCCCCTCACTTCCAAGGGCGAGGAACCGTCCATTCCCGAAGGTCATCCCCATCGCTCCATCCAGGGGTCTTGGATGAGGCTGCCAATTGATTCCATCCGCTGAAACCTCAAACCGGAGCCCCGGAAAAAGGGAGTACGCGCGGGCAAAGTAGGCGTTGCCGAACCAGAGAGTGCTCAATTGCGCCCCGGAAAGCGATTCGTGACGTTGCGTCCAGAAAGCCCCGGTCTCCGATGTATATAATATTCCATCCATCCCTTGCGCGACGAACACGCTGTTTCCATGAGCGAGGGAATAGAACCGCCTAACCTGGCTGGGGCTGCGGTCCAGCCAGGTCTTGCCGTCGTCGGTTGACTGAAGGATCAACGCGGCGTTGGGTCGGCTGCCCGCCAGAACGAAAGATCCGTTGCCGTATGCCGCAGCCGAAAAATGGTTTCCATCCGCGGTTTCGATGACCTCCCAGATCCTGTCCATCACGAGCAGAGGGAAGGTGGATGACGTTTCGCCATAAACGTTCGTCGCTTTGATCGTTATCACGTGGAATCCGGGCGCCGTCACATTCCCGGTTAACTGAAGCCCGCCATCGGGCGACCATGCGTGCGAAGCACCCGGCGGCAGACCGTAAACTGAAATTTTCGATCCGAGAAGGTCGTGAAATACAGGCACACCGAACGAAAACTCTTCTCCGGCGTGGACGATTTGATAATCCGGAGGCCGGATATCCGGAGCATTGCCAGTCGCTGGATAGATCCCGATGTTCAGCTCAACCGGCAGGGATGGAGCGTGTTCGTTCGTTGCTCCAACGAAGGCGACGGAGATTCCCTCTTTCAGGGGAGTGCCGGAAATCACCCCGGTGGCAGGGTCCAGCGAAAGACCAGGGGGCAGGGGCGCCGCACTGAAGTGCAGAACCGGACCGGCCGCTTCCAACTGGAACGCAAACGGTTCGCCCACGATTCCGCCGGACCATTCGTCACTCGTAATTACAGGGGGTGCCCCGGGATCCGCTTTCAGGTGGTGGAACCCGGCCAACAGCGGAAACAACGTGAAAAAGGCCAATATGGAGGCCGCGCAATGATCTCTTTTTTTCATTTGGTAACAAGGCATCGCTGATGGGTGCACGAATCGAAGCGGACCTGTCTGAAAAAAATAGCATCACTTTTTGATGTCAAGATTTGGCTTGGAGTATCTTAAGGCATGAAAGACTAGCTTTTCCGCAGCGCCGGATTAGGATGTTAATTTCCAAGGGAGATGAAACGCGTGCCGTTAACGCGGCAAGTGTTGCGAAATTCGGACGACACCTTTTTTTGCTAGTCATGCCATTTGAACACACCTCGGAAAGGCGTATCGAATTTTCGGAAACAGATATGGCGGGACTCGTCCATTTCTCGAATTACTTCCGCTACATGGAAACCGCGGAGCGCGATTTTTTCGAAGCTTGCGGCCTGGACCTTATCAACAGCAAACCCGGGTTCGTGGTCGGTTGGCCCCGCATGCGGGCCGACTGTCGCTTCTCGGCCCCGCTTCGATTTGGCGACACGATTCAGATTCATCTTGCGGTGAAAGCGGTCAAAGATCGAGCCATCGAATACCAATTCCGAATCTTTCGCAAAAATCCGGATGGTACCCGCACCCAGGCGGCCAAAGGAGGCTTTACCACCATGTTCACCATGTTGGATCCTGATAATGGCATGCTGCGGTCTTTGGATTTGCCTCCGGAAATCCGTGCCGGCATCCAGCCGGCTCCCCCTGATGCCCTCAAGCGCCCGGCAGATCTCTGATCTCCGGATGGGTGCATCGTTCGAGAGCTCGGGAAATCCGGAGCCGCAGGGAAAGGCTTGGTGACAATGGCCGGCAGAGAAACACTCGAGTAGCAAATTAACCTTTTACTCAGAGGTATCAACGGGGTCCTTTCAAAGCATGGTTTGCGGCGCGAGTAGAGAGGAGTTGGCGCAATGGCGCTTGCGGATGTTTCGGAATTTTGGGCAATATCCTGATTGCTTGGGCGGAGAGCCGAGGAGTTGGTCTGGCGGCTCTTTCAGGCCATCCGGGGAAGTTGAACCCGCCGTCCGGATCATCCGGCAAGGCCGGAATGCCACGCGGAGACCGGGGCTGGGCATGCACTTCAAGTGGCATCGAGCCTTGCTCGATGATTTCCACCGAACCGGCCATCATCCGGCAAGGCCGGGATGCCACGGTTGCTCGGTGACTCAGCCGTTGTCCACATTCGGCCGCAAGCCCGACCGGTCCAGCGGGAGGGCGGCGAGCCTTTGCCGCAGCTCGGGCCATTCCGCCGAGGCGAGGAGGCCGTCGGCGGGGAGATCGAGCAGGGGGACCACCACAAACGCCCGTTCCTCCATGCGCTGATGGGGCAGCCGCAGGCCGGG
>PXDN01000212.1 GCA_003566375.1 Opitutia bacterium | reverse complement strand
TTCCCACGTTCTCACCGAAACCATGGAGAGCCGCCCGGATCTTGGTCTCGATTCCTACGACCGGCTGTTTCCAAACCAGGACACGCTGTCGAATGGCGGCTTTGGCAATTTAATCGCTTTGCCGCTGCAAAGGGCGGCCCGAGACCAGGGCAACGCACTCTTTCTCGATGACCAGTTCAAACCATGGCCGGACCAGTGGGCATTTCTTTCGTCGGTCTCCCGGCTCGGTCGCGCGCGAATCGAGTCGGTGGTGAGGGAAGAGGAGAGCCGGGGCCGGATCGTCGGCGTGCGCATGGCCTGCTTGGATGATGACGACGAGGCGCCATGGCTGGCCCCGCCGTCCCGGCGAAGAAAGGAGGCACCGATTGACGTGCCTTTGCCGGAGAGAGTTGAGGCCGTTTTGGCCGATCAGATTTATTTCGCCAAAGCGGATTTGCCACCCCCGTTGCGCAACCGTCTCGTCCGGCTGGCCGCCTTTCAAAACCCGGAGTTTTATCGAGCGCAGGCGATGCGGCTGCCTACTTACGCCAAGCCGAGAATCGTCCACTGCGCGGAGGATCATCCGAAACACCTCGCTCTGCCGCGAGGCTGCCTCGACGATGTCCGGACAACGCTCAAGGACCTGAAAATAAAAATCTCGATCCGGGACGAGCGAAACGGCGGAGAGCCGTTGGCCGTGTCGTTCCGGGGCGAATTGCGGGCGGATCAGTTGCAGGCGGCCGAGGCGATGGCGCGCCACGACACGGGAGTGCTTTCGGCCACGACGGCATTTGGAAAAACGGTTCTGGCGGCTTGTCTGATTGCCAGGCGGGGGGTGAACACGCTCGTGCTGGTGCATCGCCAGCAGTTGTTGGAGCAGTGGGTCGAGCGTCTTTCCGCGTTTCTTGATCTTCCGGCGAAAGCGATTGGCCGGCTTGGCGGCGGGCGAAAGAAACTCACCGGCTCGCTCGACGTGGCGCTCCTGCAAAGCCTCGTTCATCGCGGAGTGGTGGACGACCGGATTGCGAATTACGGGCATATCGTGGTGGACGAGTGCCACCATGTGTCGGCGCGCGGTTTCGAACTGGCGGCGAGAAGGGCCAAGGCGAAGTATGTCACGGGATTGTCGGCGACGGTCGCGCGAAAAGACGGGCATCACCCGATTGTGTTTATGCAGTGCGGACCGGTGCGGCATCGCGTGAACGCAAAGCAGCAGGCGGCGAACCGGCCGTTTACCCATCACGTTCTGGTTCGTCCCACCGGTTTTCGGTCGCCGGCGGGTTCCATTTCCCATGAAGCGGCCTCCGGGAAAATTTCCTCCGGGGGATCGCGCGATCCGCGGGTCGCGTTTCACGAGCTTTATGAGGCTCTGCAATATGACAAGGCACGCAACGGGCTAATCCGTGCGGATGTGCTCGCCGCCGTCCGCGAGGGCCGTTCGCCCCTCGTTCTTACAGAGCGAAAGGAGCATCTGGATTTTCTGGCCCGGCCTTTGTCCGCTGAGGTTTCCAACCTGATTGTGCTTCGGGGCGGTATGGGCAAAAGAGAATTGCGCGGCACCCTTGACCGGTTGTCGGAGATACCGGATACAGAGCCGCGCGTGATCCTGGCGACCGGGAGGTTTATCGGCGAAGGTTTTGACGATCCCCGCCTCGACACGCTTTTTCTGGCTCTGCCGGTGTCGTGGCGGGGGACGGTCGCCCAGTATGCCGGGCGCCTTCACCGGTTGCGCGACGGCAAGCGGGAGGTGCGGGTTTACGACTATGCGGACCTCGATGTTCCCATGCTGGCGAAGATGTTCGACCGCCGCTGCCGTGGGTACGAGGCGATTGGATACACGATTCTGCTTCCGGCGAGCGCGTTGCCGGGATGGCCGGCGGAGGTGCCGCTTCCGGTCGATCCGCTTTGGAAGAAGGATTACGCCGCGAGCGTTCAACGGTTGATCCGGGACGGTGTGGACGTGCCGCTGGCGAATCTCTTCGTTCACGCCGCGCGCCCGCCGCCGGCGGATGCCGAAGGGGTTGATCGGGCGCGAAGCGCCAGCGAGGCTTTTATTTACCGGCGTTTGCAGACACTCCCGGAGACCGCGGACCGTTTTCGATTGAATGCTCACTTGCCGATTCCATTCGACAAAACCGGACGCATGGAGGTCGATCTGTATTGCGCCGAAGCGCGCCTCGTCATCGAGATCGACGGCGGACAACATTTGGGCGATTCGGAGGCTTACCGGCGCGACCGGCGGAAGGACGCGCTGTTGCAACAGCACGGTTGCTTCGTTCTCCGGTTTCTGGCGGAGGATCTCGGCAAACGACTGGACGATGTGTTGAACGCGGTTCTGGCCGCTTTGGCGCATCGCGGGAAGAACACGGGCCGGCAAGGGCGCTTCAGTCACGGCATCCCGGAGGGATGAAAGCTTGCCAGCTCCTTCGACGTGCTCAGAGCGGGCCCGGGAGGAGGCGCGACGCGGAGCAAGCGCCGACACCCCCGGTCCAATGGCGGAGACACCGACCCTGAAAGGGTCGCAGCCGCTGCTTATCCATGGCACCCATATACCGGTCAAAATGTGTGGGAATGGAATTGCCATATCGGCATCCAGCAACTGAGGTTTCGGCTTATGTGGGCATCGACCTCTGACTATTACGAAGACGGGCGGCGTTATTCCGTTCAGGAACTTGGCCCGCTCATCTATCCGCTCGACTTGTTGATCAACATGGCGCGGAACCTGACGCCGAAGGGTGCCTTCTGCCAGCCGATTCTGCAGCGGATGGAAATCGGGGAAGTAACGTTCGCGCTTTATGAGCTATTCCAAGCGCTCCTTGAGGATATCCCAATCCCGCCCGACGGCCATCCCGGATTCCAGGGAGCCCTGATCGCGGAACTCCTCTCACAGATGCATGCCTGTATCGAAATGGAACTCGAAGGCGGGGACCCGGATAACGAAATCTCCGAAGACAGCCGGAGGATCGCTTGGGAGACGTTCCTGCGATTCATTCCCGATTCCGACGACGAAGGCCGACCCTTTGCCGAAGGTTGGCTCGAAGATCACGGCGTTTCCCCTGGCGAGCGTTTCCCCCACCTGTCACCGGACTTGGAATCCGAAGATTGGAAGGACCTGCTCGATATAGTCGCGTGGGAGTTCCTGGCCGACCGCGACTGGGAGATCGAGGTGCTCCTTGACCGCTCTGTCGAAGAGACGGCACAACTGCGCGAAATGATGGGCATCGATCTGGATCGTGTGCATCGCCTTCCCTCGACTCCAACAAAAGAGGAACTCGCCAGCGCGATGAAGTACCTCGATGCAGTGATCCAGGAATTCACGCGCCTCGAATTCGGCGAATGATGTCTGATGATTCCCGCGCGAGCGGGACCAGCGTTCACCTTCGTTTATTAGAAAATTCCGCTCATGGATCGTTTTATACCACTTGAATGGTTTATGCGGCTGGGGGTGCGGCTGGTCGCGAGAAATTCCTGCATGGCTCGGGAAGCTTCAATCTCCTTCTTCACAAGCTGGAGAAAACCGCTCCATTCTCCATCCGTCGGACTCATGCCTTGCCAAGTGGCCATGAAGTCAAACTCCGCCCCGTGACGAACCAGCCTTCCAGGGATTCCTTTGATGCCCCGGTCACCGATCAGAACGCCATAGCGGAGGTAGGGATGAATATTCTTGTGAGTCGCTGCTTTCATGCGGGGGAACCGCGAATCAAGTGTTCCGGGTCTCGACATTTTCCAGAATGGCTTGCAAGTTCGGGTAAAGGGATAGTTTTCCCGTTTACGTTGTCCTTATTCAGTCATGCGCGTCTGTTTGATTTTTTTATTGTTGGTCATGGTGAGCCTTGGAGCCGGATGCCGCTCCGTCGGCGGGTTGAAAGCGACCGTTCCGCTCAGCGGAGGGGTCACGCCGTCCCTCCTGGAGGCGGCCATGATGGATTTGCCGGGATTGCATGATATCCGGCGGATCGACAGCGGGGTCTCACCAACCATTCCCGAATACCTGGTGCTCACCCGCAAAGCCTCCTTTTGGATTTTGCCCGGCCACGAGGGGCGGCTGGTTTATCTAACCTACGACGCCGAGGGTGACATGGTGGACCAGGATTACCGCGTGTTTTTGGATGAGGCCGAGCGCGTGCACCGGCATTTGGAGTCGCGGCTGCCCCAGGTCGGGTCATGGGAAAGCGTCAGCATTGAGCGGGTGGAGTTTAAGCCGAAGCAACTCAGGAATGACGAAGCCGCCGCGAGGCGCGCCCACACGGAATGAAATCCTCTGAAGATCCTTTCCTGCAAGCGGCCATCGAGGAAGCCCGCAAAGGGCTGCGCGCCGGCGGCATCCCCATCGGTTCGGTGTTGGTTCACCGGGACAAAATCATCGGCCGGGGTCACAATCAGCGGGTTCAGAAGGGGAGCGTCATCCACCATGCGGAAATGAATTGCTTGGAAAACGCCGGCCGTCTGCCCGCGTCGGTTTACCGGGAATGCGTTATGTATTCGACCTTGTCGCCCTGTCCGATGTGCTCGGGGGGGGTGGTTCTCTATGGGATTCCCCGGGTCAGGGTGGGCGAAAACCAAACGTTTTTGGGTGCGGAGGAATGGATGCGGTCCCAAGGCGTGCAAGTGGACGTCCTACAAGATCCCGTCTGCATCGAGCTGATGCGGGCCTTCATCGCGGAAAATCCAACTTTGTGGAATGAAGACATCGGGGAGTGAGGCGCGGCCGGGGCGCTTTCCCGGAGCGGCGCTTGCCGCAAACTGGTTTTGGGCGGCGCTGGCGGTGGTGTTGGCCGCCCTCCCGGCGATGGCGGATTCCGGCTTGGAAACGGTTCGCCTGCAACTGAAGTGGCAACACCAGTTTCAATTCGCCGGCTACTACGCCGCCATCGAACGGGGGTATTTCGCCGACGAGGGGCTGGAGGTGGTCCTGATCGAGGCGGAGCCGGGCGAAGATCCCGCCGAAGTGGTTTTGCGGGGCGACGCGGAATACGGAGTGGGCACCTCCGAGATTTTGCTTTGGCGCGACCGGGGCCATCCGGTTGTCCTGCTGGCGCCGATTTTTCAGCATTCGCCCCTGGTTCTTCTTAGCCGGGCGGATTCGGGAGCCACCGACATTCACCAACTCCGCGGCCGGCGGTTGATGATCGAACCGCAGTCGGCGGAACTGTTTGCCTATTTCCGCATGGAAGGGATGGAGACCGACTGGTTGACGATTATGCCGCACTCCCAGAACGTGACGGATCTGATCGAGGGGCGGGTGGATGCGATGTCCGCCTACTCGACCGATGAACCGTTCCTGTTGCGGGAGGCCGGCATTGACTACCGGGTTTTCATGCCGCGGGCGGGCGGGATTGATTTTTACGGCGACAATCTGTTCACCACCCGGGAGCAACTGCGGGGACCCCGCGAGCGCGCCCGCACCGAGGCGTTTTTGCGGGCTTGTTTGCGCGGCTGGGAATACGCCATGGAGCATCCTCAAGAAATGGCCGACCTGATCCTGAAGCGTTACGGCGACCGCAAGTCGAGGGAGCATTTATTGTTCGAAGCCGAACGAATGAGACAACTCATGCACCCCGACCTCATTGCCATCGGGCACAGCAACCCCGGGCGCTGGCGGCACATCGCCCAAACCTACGCCGGACAAGGGATGCTGGACAATCCGCCCGATGCCTTGCTGTCCGGGTTTTTGTATGAACCCGGACCGGTGGAGCGGGACCTGCGGCCGTTCTACTGGGCTCTGGGCATTTTGCTGGGGTTGGCGTTGGCGGCTCTGGCGGTGCTGGTGCCGGTTTCGCGTCTCAATCTCAAACTGCGTGAGGCCAAAAACCGCGCGGAGGAAGCCGACCGGGCCAAAGGGGAATTTCTCGCGCTCATCAGCCATGAAATCCGGACACCCTTGAACGGGGTTTTGGGGTTTTCCGGTTTGCTACGGCGCACCGGCCTCAACAAGGAGCAAAAGAGCCAACTGGAAATGATTGAAATGAGCGCCAACGGGTTGCTGACTCTGATCAACGATTTGTTGGATTTTTCCAGAACCGAGGCGGGCAAAATTGATTTGGAAATCGACGATTTTTCCCTTCCCCGGTTTGTGGATTCGGTGGAGGCGTTGTTTCGCCCCGTTGCGGAGGAAAAGCAACTCAAGTTCACGGTGGAGACCGGGTCCGGGTTGCCCGAATGGGTGCGGGGCGACGTGTTCCGGTTGCGGCAAATTTTAAACAATCTCCTGGCAAACGCGTTTAAGTTCACCGCCGAGGGGAGCGTGCGTCTCCGTGTTTTCGCCCCGGCGGAAAGCGCCGGTGACGGTGACACGCTTGGGATTTGTTTCGAGGTTGCCGACACCGGCATCGGTATTCCGCCGGAGGCCCGGCAGGTCATTTTCGAGCCCTTTCACCAAGCGGATGTTTCCACCGCCCGCAAGTTTGGCGGGACCGGCCTTGGCTTGGCCATCGCCTCCAAGCTTTCTTCCATAATGGGCGGCTCCTTGACCTTGCGGAGCGTCGTCGGGGAGGGATCGGTTTTCACCGCCGAAGTTGCATTGCGGCGTGGAAACCCGGCCACGCGGGACGGGGTGGTTGAACCGGATATCCCCGAAGGCGAAACCGGTGCGTTCCCGGGCGCGGTTCTCCGGGTGCTGGTGGCTGATGACAATGCCGTCAATCTTCGTCTGGCCAAGAGCATTCTCACCCGCGCGGGATGCGCGGTGGAAGAGGCCGCCAACGGGGAAGAAGCCGTGGGCATGGCCGGCAGCCGGCATTACGACATGATTTTAATGGACGTGCGCATGCCCGATGTGGACGGAATCGAGGCGATTCGACGAATCCGTGACATGGAAAAAGCCGATCCCGGATCGGCCCACCGCCGCATCGTCGCGGTCAGCGCCGGGATTTCCAACACCGACCGGGAAGCCTGCCTGCGGGCCGGGGCCGACGGGTTTTTGCCCAAACCTTTCACGGTGGCCCAATTGCTCAATCAGCTTCCTTTTCCGTCGTCGTCACCGGGCGCGGGAAAGGTTGCGGAATAACGTTTCCGCCCATCGCCATGACTTCATTTTGCACAACCACTGCGGCCCGACCGGCTCCGGAACCGTCGGTTGTTTTGGCCGACTGCCGTCCGCTGGGGATTTATGTTCACGTCCCTTTTTGTTCGTCCACCTGCGATTTTTGCGCGTTTTACCAAGAGACTCCCGCGCGGGGTGATTTTGACCGCTACCTGGACGGGGTGGAGCGGGAGTTGGAGTTGGCCGCCATCGACGAACCGGTGGCGACTGTGTTCTGGGGGGGCGGCACGCCGGGATTGTTGCCTCCGTCGGCCCTGCGGCGTTTGGGGGAACTGTTGCGCGCCCGCCTGCCGTCTCCACCCGCCGAGTGGACGGTCGAGATGACACCTTCGTCCGTAAAAGAGGAGAAGCTGGCCGCCTTGCGGGAGATCGGCGTCACCCGAATTTCCCTGGGAGCCCAAAGTTTTCAACCCCGGTTGTTGGAGGCACTCGGCCGACTGCACCCGCGCGAACGGATATTCGAGGCGGTGGACAAAATCCGCCGGGCCGGTTTCGCCAGCTTGAACCTGGACCTGATATTTTCGATACCCGGCCAGTCCCTGGACGAGTGGCGCGCCGATTTGGACGAGGCAACCGCCCTCGGCCCGGATCACCTTTCGACGTATTGCCTGACGTTTGAGGAAGACACCGCCCTTTACGTCAAATTGTCGCAGGGACGTGTCAGCATGGATATGGAAAAAGAGGTTTCGTTTCTGCGCGAGGCGGAGTGCCGGTTGGCCGCCGCCGGTTACCGACAGTATGAGATTTCCAATTACGCCCGCCCCGGCGCCGAATGCGCGCACAATCTCAACACCTGGGGGATGCACCGGTGGATCGGCATCGGCCCGGCGGCCGCTTCCCAGGACAGAGGATGGCGCGGCGCCAACCCGGCGGGCTTGGATCTCTGGCTGGACAAGCTCGCCGCCGGGGAACGGGCGGGGGAAGACCGGGTATTGCTGACTCCGGACCTGCTGGCCGCCGACTCCCTCGTTTTCGGACTGCGCATGAACGCCGGGGTGGAGGTTGGCCGCGTGGCCGCCCGGTTCGGGGTTCTTTTTCCGGACGATCTCGAGCGGCGGTTGCGGGAGTGGGAGGGCGATGATTTGTTGGAGCGCGACGGAGACCGAATAAAGTTGACGGCGGGCGGCAGGTTGGTGGCCGACCGGTTGGGTGCGGAATTGCTCGAAATTTTGGGATAACGCGGCAAGCTGTCTTTCATGCGCAGGGATGTAACATGGAATGAACGTCTGCCCGACAGGACCAAACGGGAAGTCAGCGTGAAGTTTTTTGGCGGAAAACTGTTTTGGAATGAACGGCTTTCGAATGATTCTCCGTGGAGCGATGAAATGACCCCTTCCGAGGAGGATTGGGACCGCCTTCGGAAGGAAATTGAAAACCGGATGCAGCGCGGTCGGGCCAAACAGGAGGATTTGGACGCGGTTCTCAAGCGGAACGTCGGCGCGCGACGGGGGCGCCCCCGTCAGCAGTCACCCGGCCCCGGCTGATGATAATGCCTTAAACCTTTTAGGAACAAGGGGAACGATTCGCTTATGGAAATCTTCCAAAACGGGCGGTCCGGTTATCAGGCGCGGAATTCCTTGGTGGCGAAAGTGGTGATAAATTCTTTGACCGGCATGGTTTCCGGTTGATGGGGAAGAATGGTCCGCAGGCTGTTCGGCACCACAATTTCCGCCGGTTCGTCCAAGGACGGCGCATTATCCAAAAATTGCTTCAACAAGGCCGCAACCCGGGCGGCCATGTAGCGAATATCGACTTCGTGAAGGTACCCGACGTCCCGGTTGCACCGGTCCAAAAGCATGGTTAACTGGGATTCCGGGAATTTTCCGAAGTGTTTGGTCATTAATGTTTCATCCCTGGCGGCTTCGCCTTCGCCGTTCTGGACGAAGATGCTGGTTTTTGCCCCGGGTTGAATTCGAAAATGCATAAAATGACTGGAGTGCTGAAAATCCATAAATTGCTGTGTGGTAAATACCCCAATTAATGAGAAAAGGCAAATGCCCGCCGGTTCCTCAAAAACTTTTCATTCGCTGAAGCCACCGGCTTTCCGGATGGAAGCATGTGTTTGCCAAATGGTCCCTGCTGCAAAGCGACAATAATTTTAGCAGCTGCTATAATTATTGTCGCTTTTTGGTTTTGGTTCGGAGGGATCGTTCGGGGGGCCATCCAAGTGGAGGGCGACAACCACGGTGACGCACGGGAAGCTCCAGAGGCCGTTGCTTGGGCTTTTACAGCGAAGCCGGATTGTGCATGGTTGCCAGCCATGATCGTTGCCAATCAAAGAGAGTCTCTTTGTCAGGCCGTTCCATTGCGTCCTTGGGGGCGGATTCCGGAGAACCCGCCGTCGTTTCCCAACCGGTGGGAATCCCGGGACCTTTGCGCGGCGGCGGGGTCAAACGGTTTCCATGGAAATCGTTCAAACCCATTGCATCGCCCCCGACCGGGCCAAGGAAAATGGCCGGTTGCGTCTTCGCCCGTCGCGACCACCACTCCCTTTAAGCCCGGCACCGGGCCCAAAGGGAGTGGCGGGAGCCGGTTCGCGCTGAACCGCTCCGTCCGGCAATGTTTTTTCCGCCCTTTCTCCCGCCATGTATGAATTGATTTACCGTCTTGGAACTTGGCTGCTGCAAAAGCTGGCGGTCGGCTTTTTGATCGCGGCGGTGGGGCTTGGAGCGTTGGGATTGTGGTTGTTTGTGCGGGAGGAAATCGGCAGCGAGCGCAAGAGGGAAGAACGGTTGATTGAACTGGAGGCCCGGCGGGAAATGCTGGCGGCCGAAATCGCCCGCATGGACGGGAGGCTGGAGGAGTTGCGGGCCGAGGCCGCCCGGCAAAAGTTGCGGGCCGAGCAGGCCGCCCGTTTGGCGGAACAACTCCGGGCGCTGGAATCGTGGTGGCGGCGCTGGGTGGTGGACCGGGAAGAAAGGCGGCGGCAAACCGACCGGCTGGCCCGGGCCGAGGCCGACCGCATGGAAGCGGAGGCCCGCGAGGCCCAGCAATGGCGCTTGGCCAACCAGTTGACGAATCAGCAAGCGGAATTGCTCGGGGACTTGGAGCGGACTGAAGCCGAGAGGCAGGCTCTGAGCGAGACCGGCGAACAAGGCGTGCTTTTCCATCTGCGCGCCGCCTGGAGCCTGGCGGGCGGGTACGTGATTCTGGCTTTGGCCGGATATTTTTTTGGGCCGACCGTGTTGAAGGTGTTTCTCTATTTTTGTGTCGCACCGCTGGCCGGCAGAGCCCGGGCCATTCAGCTCGCTGAAAACCGGATCAGCGTTCCGACGGTCGGTGTCAGCCGGGTTTCCATCGACATCGGTTTGCGTCCGGGGGAAATCCTGCGGGTAAAAGAACGGTTTTTGCAGGCCAGTGATGAGGAACTGGCGCGCCGAACTCGCTTTGTCCTTGATTGGCGGATACCTTTTACCAGTGTGGCCTGCGGATTGATTGAGATGATCGAAATGCGCAACACCCATCCGGTGGAGGAGCGGCGGGTGACGTTTTCCAACAACGAGGACCCGAACTTGGAAATGGCCATGGTGGACATCCCCATCGGCCTGTCCCTGATTTTGAGGCCCAGTTTTTTGGCCGGTGTGATCATCGCTGAGGAGGAGCCGTTGCGGATTGAGCGCCATTGGATTTTCCACCGGCTGCAATCCTGGGTGACCCTGCATTTCCGCTACTTTGAATTCCACGGCCCCTGCCGCCTCCTGGTGGTGGGAAGCCGCGGGGTGCGTGGTGAAATCATGACCTTGCGGGAAAGCGGCGAAACCCACGCCCGCCGCGCCAATCAGGAAGCGACCATAGGTTTCACGCCCGATCTTTCCTGCCGGCCGGTGCGGGCGGAAACCTTTTGGAGTTATTACCGCAACATGAATCCGTTGTTTGACGATTTGTTCCGGGGCGAGGGGTTGTTTCTGATGCAGGAGACCGCCTCCGCCGACCGGGTCGGGTCGGCGTCGGGTTTCTGGTCAAGGCTCTGGAACGGGGTTCTGAAGGTGTTTGGGCTTTGAGCCGGGGCCTCCGAACGGCGGCATCACTCCGTCGTGTGGCGGACTTTCGGGAGCGACCGCGGCTTTTCCACCCATTGGCAGTCCGGCAGCGGGTGACGGTGGAGGGTGTTTGCCAGAACAAGTTTTTTCCGGTATCATGCGAAGCGTTCCTTTTAAAAGTTTTTCTTTTCCACCAACGGACGCCGGGCATTCCGGTTGTTTCCAAAAAACCATGAAATTCCCGAACCATGAGAAAACGCTCCCGATCACTGAAAAGTCATTTCGCCTCCTCCGTTTTACAATGGGAAACGGATCATTTGGAGGATTCCCGGCGGGATGAGGAGGACGCCAATGGATTGATGGATCTGCTAACCGACGGTTTGCTGGAGGACGCGGTGCGGGAGCGGGCCACCGACGTTCATTTGGAACCCGGCAGCGATGAAATGTGCCTCCGCTTCCGCATCGACGGTTCCCTCTACGACGCGGCGCTGATTCCCAACGATGTGGGAAGCCGGCTGTTGGGCCACATCAAAGCGCTGGCGCAAATCGATCCCATTCCGCTCAAACGCCCGGCCGGCGGCCGCATTACGTATCCGCTCGGTAAAAAGGAATTCGATTTGCGGGTCTCCTGCGTTCCCTGCATCAAAGGGGAAAAGCTGGCTATCCGGTTGCTGCAGTCGAACCGCTTGGCGCTCAATTTGGATGAGATCGGACTTTCGGACAGATCGTTTTCCACCGTCTCGCGCTGGCTGGACAACATTGCGGGAATGTTTCTCGTGGTGGGGGCGACCGGCTCCGGCAAGACCACCACCCTCTACGCCCTGTTGCACAAATTGAAAACCCGCCACCGGAGCGTGCTGACCATTGAGGACCCGGTGGAATACCGCATCGACGGGATCTCCCAAATGCAGGTGAATGAGCGGCAGGGGTTCACCTTTGCCGAAGGGGTGAAAGCGATGTTGCGGCTGGATCCGGACTATTTGCTGGTGGGGGAAATCCGCGATGCTGTCTCCGCCCAAGCCGCGCTCGACGTGGCCGCCAGCGGCAAACCGTTGTTCAGCACCTTGCACAGCCGGGATTCGGCCGGCGCGGTGACCACGCTGCGCAACTTCGGGATTGAGGACTACGAAATAGTCACCGCCCTGGAACTGGTGGTGGCTCAGCGGCTGGTTCGCAAATTGTGCGTCCATTGCCGCCGGGAACGCGCTCCGACGGAGGGTGAAAAGGCGTGGTTGGAATCTTCCGCCGCGACTGTCCCCGAAACCGTTTTCGCCCCCGGCGAATGCAAGAAATGCCGACTTACCGGCTATCAGGGCCGCACCGGATTGTTTGAGGTCTGGCGTTCGGATGACGAGTTCAAGGAGATGATACTGAAGCACGCTGACGAAAACAGCATTCGCAAAGAACTGCGGCGGCGGGGAGTGAACGGCATTCTCCACGACGCCGTGGAAAAGGCCGCCGCCGGCGTTACCAGCATTTCCGAACTGCAATCACCGGGCGGTTGAGGCGAATCCGGGTCGTTGGCTGAAAAAGGGTTTTTGAAGCATCGGAGTCGAACATTTTCACCTCCGCGCCCGATGTTCGTCAAGGTGCGAAACGGAAGAGGGCCACATCGCCGTCACGGAAGATGTATTCCTTCCCTTCCAGCCGGTATTTGCCGGCGTCGCGGGCGGCCGCGACCGAACCGAGTTTGGCCAAGTCCCCGTAGGAAACGACCTCCGCCTTGATGAACCCTTTCTCAAAATCGGAGTGGATGGCGCCGGCCGCCTGCGGAGCTTTGGTCCCGCGCGTGATGGTCCACGCCCGCACTTCCTTTTCTCCGGCGGTGAAGTAAGTGATCAGGCCGAGGAGTTCGTAGGTTGCCTGAATGAGGGAGGAGGCGCCGGAATCCTCCACGCCGAGTTCGGACAAAAACGCCTTGGCTTCTTCCGGGGAGAGATCGATCAACTCCGATTCGATGCGGGCGCTGATGACGACGCAGGCCGCCCCGTGGTGCTCGCGGGCGTAGGCTTCCACTTTGCCCGCGTTGGGGTTGGCCGAGGCGGCGGCCAGTTCGGTTTCAGCCACGTTGGCGGCGTAGATGACCGGTTTGGCGGAGAGGAGTTGTAGATTGCGCAACACCGCCGTCTCTTCATCGTGCAAGGCGAAGGTGATGGCGGGCCGGTTTTCGTTGAGGTGGGGAACGAGTTTTTCGATCAGGGCGTTTTCCGCCGCCGCCTCTTTATCGCCCCCGCGGGCTTTTTTGACGTTTTTCTCCGCGCGCCGCTCCAGTGAGGCGATGTCGGCGAGAATCAGCTCGGCGTTAATCACCTCAATGTCGCGCACCGGGTCGATGGAACCCATGTTGTGAATGACGTCGCCATCCTCGAAACAGCGGACGACATGGACAATGGCGTCCACCTCGCGGATGTTGGCCAGGAACTGGTTGCCCAGCCCCTCGCCCTGGCTGGCACCGGCCACGAGACCGGCGATGTCCACGAATTCCACCGCCGCCGGGATCACAACAGTGGTCTTGGCGATGCCCCGCAAAACCTCCAGGCGGGAATCGGGCACCGTCACCACCCCGACGTTCGGGTCGATGGTGCAAAACGGGTAATTGGCCGACTCCGCCTTGCGCGTGCGCGTCAAGGCGTTGAAGAGAGTGGATTTACCCACGTTGGGAAGACCTACGATTCCGGCTTTCAGCATTTCCCCCAAGTCAGACGGGGGATTCTGCCTTGACAACAGAAAAATAATCGAAACGCTTGCCTACTTTTTTCGATTCACAAACGTTGAAGACATTATGGCACTGAAAATCAAATTGGCCCGCGCCGGTTCCACGCACAATCCCGTTTACCGCGTCGTAGTCGCGGAAGCCCGCTCGCGCCGCGACGGTCGTTTCGTCGAAATCCTCGGCACCTACAGCCCGAAAGCGAAGACCAACCAAATCAAGCTCAATTTGGACCGGGCCGAGCATTGGGTGAAAACCGGGGCGGTTCCGACCGATACCACCCGTTCGCTGATTAAAAAGGCCCGCAAGGAGCAGCCCGCGGTCGAGGAGCCCGCGGTCGAGCCCGCCGCCACCTGATCGGCGTCTCAGCTTTTTCCGGGCGACCGTATCGCGCCGGATTGATTCCATGTGCAGCCGTCCCGCACCGGTCCCTTCTTCACAAGGGTGGGTTGACCGGTTCCCGGGCGGTTTTGCGTTTGGGGCCGCGGCCACCTTTATCCACCGATGAAAATCGACCTGATCACCCTGTTTCCGGAAATGATCCGGGGCTTTCTCAGTGCAAGCATGATCGGGCGCGCGCGGGAAGCGGGGCTGCTGGAGATTGCGGTGCACAATTTGCGCGATTGGGCCGTGGACAAACACAAGACCACCGATGACCGGCCGTTCGGCGGGGGGGCCGGGATGTTGTTGAAACCGGAACCGGTTTTCGCCGCCATCGAGGCCTTGCGCACCCCGGAAACCACCACCCTTTATTTTGCCCCCGACGGCGAGCGCCTCACCACCGAACTGGCGGAGGAGTTTTCCCGCCGGCCCCACCTGATTTTGCTCAGCGGTCACTATGAGGGAGTGGACCAGCGCGTCCGCGATTGCCTGATCGACCGCGAGGTCAGCATCGGCGATTACGTGTTGACTAACGGGACCCTGCCGGCGGCGGTTTTCATCGATGTGACCGCCCGCCAAATCCCCGGCGTTTTGGGGGAGGAAAAATCATTGACGCAGGACAGTTTTCGGAACAAGTTGCTCTCTTTTCCTCAATTCACGCGACCGGCGGAGTTTCGCGGCATGAAGGTGCCGGAGGTTTTGCTCAGCGGGGATCACGCCAAAATCGAACGTTGGCGGGAGGAGCAAAGAATCGGGCGCACGGACCGGCTCAGGCCGGATTTATTTCACTCTCAAGATAATCAATGAAAGCGATAGTTAAAGAAATCACTAAGGACCAATTAAAGTCCGACCGCGGAAATTTCAAGGTCGGCGATGCCGTGCGCGTGCACACCCGGGTCCGGGAAGGTGACAAAGAACGCATCCAGATCTTCTCGGGCATTGTCCTTGCCCGCCGGGGATCCGGAATCCAGGAGTCCTTCACGGTCCGCCGCATTTCCTACGGGGAAGGGGTGGAAAGGGTTTTCCCGGTGCATTCTCCGAACATCGAAAAAATTGAAGTGGAGCGCGAAAGCGTGGTCTTGCGCGCCCGCATGTATTACATGCGCGACCGCATCGGCAAGGAAGCGATGAAGGTGAAAGAAAAGCGCTTGGCCAAAGCCTGAGTTTTTTTCTCAACAACCTTAATTTTGCAAACGGCGGGGATGATGCCCCGCCGTTTTTTTGTGCGCGCTTGCTGGGAGCGCGGGCTCAACGGTGTAATGAGCATGAAGGAAGGCGGGCAAAACCGGTGAAGGCCATTGCGCCATGCCAATGGGCGCGGGCGTTTCCCAACCGATGGATTTTCCGGGGAATGAACCGGTGCGGTTCACGCGGCTTTCCGGAATCAGGGAATTGTGTGTTTTGTTATTGAATACATAAACCGGGCCATGCCTTTCCGGCGATTCCCGGCAACTGTATTCAAAATTCAAATTTTTTGACAAAAAGTTTGCCTCCGGGCATTCCGGGTGCAGGATAAGCCTAAGCTGCCAACCCTCCATGGCAGTTTAATCTCTTGGGGACTTACGCCCCAAAATCATAACCACCAAAAATAAACGCTTAACCTGAACGTTATCATGAAAAATCGTATCCTCCATGGCGGGGAACGGCGTGCCGCGCTTTTTTCCGCTGCTGTTCTATCGGGTTGTTTGGTGCTGAGCACCACCGCAACCGCCCAGTTTTATACCTTCGATGAAACCGTGGAAGCGGTTGATCCCGGGGCTTGGAATTCGTGGGATTTCAGTTCCCAGGACGTCACCATTGCCTTCGGGGAAGACAACGAAGCCACCGTTACCGTGGAACCCGGCGGCGAACTGGTGGCCGGTTTGCTTTTCATGGGGGTGGGTGACGAGAGCGCTTCCGGCTTTCTCAACATCTCCGGGGTGACGGCTGAAACGGAGCCGCGTCCCGCCACCTTTCGCCAGTCTCCCATGGAGACCGGTTTTGAAACCTACATCGGCTTTGACGGATACGGCGAGGTCATGGTTTCCGACGGGGGACTCTTTTCGACCCGCGTGAATTACACCGCGTTCAATCCCGGTTCTTCCGGCAAAGTCACCATCACCGGTCCGGAAACGGTCTGGGATGTCAACAACGTCACCTTGCGGGTGGGCCAGCAGGGGCACGGCGTGTTGCACGTGCTGGATGGCGCGCGGGTGGAAAACATTAGCAATTCCTTTCTCGGCAACCTGAGCGTGGAGGACGAATCCACCGGTGAAGTCATCGGCGGCGGTTCGGTGGAGATTGTAATCGAAGGAGGGGCTTCCATCGTGGGCTCCGGTCTCAGCCGGATTGCCAACCGGGAATCCACGGCGGCCGACATGACGGTGCGCGGCGCGGGCAGCTTGTATGAGATGGGTGACTTCATCCACTTGTCCAGCGGTGGTGAGGCCACCGTGTTGATCGAGGACGGCGGCACCATCCGGTCCGGCGGCACCATGAGCCTCGCGGCCGGCACCCGGACCACGGACAAACTCGGCACCGCCCACGTGCATGTCACTGGAGAAGACAGCCTGCTGGAGTCCGGTTCGTGGCTTTATGTCGGGCGCGGCGGTGACGTGACCGATGATGAAGGCAATGTGCTGGAGCAGTGGGGCACTTCCGCCACCCTCTTGGTCGACAACGGGGGCACCGTGCGCAGCGGCACCCATTTCCGTTTGTCCCGCGAGCCGGGTGGATTCGGCGAAGCCACGTTCACCGGCCAGGGAACCACGCTGGACGTGGGCAGTTACACCCACATACCCACCCTGGGCGAAGGGGTGCTGAATATTCTGGACGGGGCCGTGGCCATTGTTCCCAGCAACAATCACTTTGGCCGGGAACCAGGCGGGGTGGGCACCATCAACGTTTCCAACGCCCAAGTTCTGGGTGGCAACTTCACCTACGTGGGCAACGAGGGGGAAGCGACACTCAACGTGACCAACGGGGGATACTTTTTTTCCGACAACATCTTCTACGTTGCCAGACAGGAAACCGCCACCGGTCATGTCAACGTCACGGGCGAAGGTTCGTGGATTGAGACCACCGGAAGTTTCCGGGTGGGAGCCGACCCTGATTTGAATCCAACCGGCGGGGTAACCACTTTCACCATCAGCGAGGGGGGCAAGGTTTCCTCGACCTTTGATTTCGTGGCCCGGGGTGAAAGCACGGTGACCCTGAACGACGGAACCATCGAGTTGGTTCCCGATGACGAAACCGGTGAACGCGGCGTGGTTTCGATTGGCGAACAAGCCCTTTTGACCGGTCAAGGAACGATCTTCGGGAATTTGGAACTTCTTGCCGGAGGCACCATTCAAGGCACCGGCGACGGGCTCGGTTTGCACGGTGCCCTGACCGGGGTGGGTTCGGTGGAGAATCTTCTTTTTTCGGATTTGACCATGTTGTCCTCCGACGAGGTTCCCTCTTTGGTGAACAGCCGCTTTGCCCCGGGCGGCCAGTTCAACATCGTGGTGGACGCGCCGACGGACGGCTTGATCAACGGCGACGCGGCCACCGATTATTCCAACGCCCACCTGACCGTCACCTTCGAGCCGTTCGAGCCGGGCAGTGAGGCCACCTTCCAATTGTTCGCCGGGGAGGCGGCGTTGAACTTCGCCAGCGCGAGCCTGCCCTCCGGTTGGGAGTTGACCGGCGACGGCGTTCTCCAGCACACCGGCGCGGATCCCGATCCCGACGGGGAATTTGCCGACTGGGCGGCCTCTTTCAATCTGAGTGGTGATGACGCCGCCCCGGATGGGAATCCGTCCGGTGACGGCTTCAACAACACACAAAAGTTCGCCTTTGGGATCGATCCGACGAAAGCGGTGGCGGCCTTGTCGCAAGTGAGCGGAGATGAAACCGCCGTGACTTTGCGTTGGAACCGCTCGACGAACGCGGGAATCGACTACGTCATTGAGCGGCGCTCCTCCCTGACCGAAGGGGAATGGGAAGCGGTGCCGGGAGCTTCACCCGAAGTGATGGCCGATCCTGACGTGGCCGCGCCCGATGGCTACGAGCGCGTCGAATGGACGGTGGAACTGGGCGGCGGGGAGGATGCGGCCTTCTACCGCGCCCGCGCGGTGGTGGAGGCGGCCCTGCTGCCGTAAATTTCGCCAAAACGCAAATCCGCGCTTTTCATAGAACTCGTTTTGTTGACAAGACCGGCTCCGCATGGGGCCGGTCTTGTTTCGTTGATGGATCGTTTCCCCATGAGGATTGGCTGCCTGTCATAAAACCCGGTGCCTTGGCATCCCCTGTTTTGGAAAAAATGTATCCAAATAACTAGTATTAAATAAAAAAAGTTTGCCTTTTTCCCGCACCTGTTGTGGAATCATTTTTATTGGCCGCACTACCACCGCGGCTTCCCTTGAAGACAAATCGTCTCTTCTTTGTTAATACCTAATCTGCTGAAAATATAGATATCATGAATCCAATCCATTTACCCGCCTTTCGCCGACGCGCGCCGCGGCTTTGCGCAACCATGCTTGGTGCCGCGCTTTTGGCCAGCGCGCCCGCCGCCCACGCCCAGTTTTACACCTTTGACGAAACCGTCGAACCGGTGGAACCGGGTGTATTCAATCCCTGGGACTTCAGTTTCCAAGACGTGACCATTGGTTTCGGGGTTGATAACGAAGCCACCGTGACCATTTTGCCCGGCGGTGAATTGCTGGCGCAACTGCTCTTCCTTGGCGTCGGTGACGAAACCGCGTCCGGGTTTTTAAACATTTCGGGCGTGGACGGTGAAGGCCGTCCGGCAACGTTTCTCCAGGCTCCCATGGAGACCGGTTCCGATACCTACGTCGGTTTTGACGGCCATGGGGAGGTCATGGTCTCCGACGGCGGGTTGTTCAGCACCCGCGTGAATTACACCGCGTTCAATCCCGGCTCAACTGGTAAAATTACCGTGACGGGCCCGGACTCGGTTTGGGACGTGAACAATGTAACTTTGCGGGTGGGGCAACAGGGGCACGCGGTGTTGCACGTTCTGGATGGAGCGCGCGTGGAAAACGCAACCAACATGTTCCTGGGCAACAGCAGCGTGATGGACGAAGGTACCGGGGAAGTCATCGGCGGCGGTTCGGTCGAGATTTTGATTGAAGGCGGCGCCAGCGTTACCGGCAGCGGGAATACCCGTATCGCCAACTTGGACAGCACCACCGCGGACATGACCATACGCGGTGCGGGGAGCTTGTTTGAGGTGGAAAGCTTCGCCCACATTGGCAGCGGGGGAGAAGCCAACCTTCTCATTGAGGACGGCGGCCGTTTCATTGCCGGAGGAACCCTTACGGTGGCGGCCGGCGTTAACTCCGGGCGGAGAAACGCCGTGGGCCATGTTCATGTGACCGGAGCCGGCAGTTTGATCGAGTCGGGTTCCTGGTTTTACGTCGGCCGCGGAGGCAACGACACCGATGAGGATGGCAATATATTGGACCTGTGGGGAACCAGCGGCACGCTTTTGGTGGACAACGGCGCCGCTGTCGTGACGGTTGGAAGCTTTCGCCTGGCGCGCGAGGCGGAAGGCTTTGGGGAAGCCACCTTTACCGGGGAGGGC
>PXDN01000056.1 GCA_003566375.1 Opitutia bacterium | reverse complement strand
GGCTTGTGACAGTTCGATCTTGGCCAGCTTTATATCGGACCAGGTTTTTATCTTGTTCTTCTTTGCCTCGTATTTCAGCTGACGGATTTCTTCACGCTGGGACACGCTCAGATCGAGTGTGTCCGCGTTCTTTCTGAGCAGCTTCATGTTCGTGCAGAACTTTCCCGCGTGTGTCCGTTTGATGCTCCTTTTCGTTCTGGTGGTGCAGTGCCCGGTATACCCGGATGAGGCAAACGCGAAACAAAGGCATAATGCCATTACCAATGTCTTTTTCATGATCTGAACCTCCTTTAAGGGAATGAACGAACAAATAATAACTTTTAAAAAGTTTATCATTTTCTCTTCTCGGGGTCAAGGTTTTTTTGTGGGGACCTGATGGAGCGTTATCGATCCGTGCCTTTTGCATGAGAGAATAGCAAACACGTCTCGAGTACCAAGAGGACCTGAGAAGCGGTGATAGAGCGCGAAGGAAGAGCCGGTAGCCAGACTGGAAAGAGCAAGCAAAGACAAGAGCGCGGTGTGCGTTGACAAGTCTTCTCTGGGAGGGTAAACTTAGAAGAGTAAGAGAAAGAAGAAAGAAAGGGAAGAGAGAAAGAAAGCGAAGCGCCCCGCAGGGGTGACCTCGCGCAAAAGAAAAAAGGAGTAGGTCGTACCATGGAAGAAAAAGCAAAGAACACACCTGAGAAAAAGAAGAAGCCCTTCATGTCTATGGAGATAGCGAAGGTACCCCTCAACCAGGATCAGGCGGTATTGAGCTGCTGTGAGCGGACTGAGCGCGGGATGGTGGACATATATCAGTGCGATTGGCAGCTTGACTGCGGGCCGGAGCCATCTGTTGAGGACATCGCCAGCTGAGAGTCCTTTTTTTTATTTGGTAAGAAAGGGTATTTGGTACTTTGGAATTTGGTCTGTACCCAAGAAGGAAAAGCCTAAGATATCGGAAGTTCACGGATTTCCGGGACCGGCACAAAGAAAAAAGGACGCTGCCTGTTAGCATGGAATGCAGCGGCGAGGGCTGGTAGGAAAGTATGACCGAATGTCCGAGCCGTGGTGAGGTTGAGAGGGTACCCGAGAAGAGGGGGCCGGCGTGAGCCGGCCCCTTTCTTCCACCTGGTGTGCACCCGAAGGGTGCCCAGGGTGGGCGGGTGGGAGATGCAAAGTTTTTTCCGCGCCTCAGCTCTCTCGAAGGCTGTGTTCAAAAGACGTTCCTCTCTGTGGTGATTTGCTCTACCACGCGGCATGAAACATCATCCACTCAATATACGGGGGAAAGGACTTTTCTCGATCTCTGTTGCAAAAGACGCTTTACAAGCCCGTGACATGAGCGTTATAATTAACAAAACAGTGTCGAACGGTCTGCCTGATATCGTACTTAAAGACATAGGAGTTTAGGATGCGCATTAAAACCAAACGATCTTTCCATACGTTCCTGTTCATCATCATCTCGTTCATGGCCGGGTCCGCGTATTCTCGGGACGTGTCAGCCTATCTTCCTGAGCCCGAGGTCGCCGAAGCTGGAATGACGCTCTGGCAGGTGATACTTTCCGGGGGCGAGGTGATGCTGCTCCTCGCGCTCATATCCATTTTTGCCATAGGGCTCATAGTGTATTATTTCCTTACGATAAAACCGGAGAACATGCTGCCTGCGGAATTTTCTGACGTGGTGGTCGACCTTGTCGAGAATGACCGTACAGATGAGGCCAGGGTGCTATGTGAAGCCAGGCCCGGTTTTCTCTCGGAAGTCTACCTGGCGGGCTTGAAACATGCCGGACGGGACAAGTATGTTATAAAGGAACATATCGAGGACCAGGCGCGGCGCAGCGTGGACGGGGTATGGCAGAAGCTCAGTTACCTTTCGGACGTTGCCGCCATAGCCCCGATGATAGGATTGTTGGGTACCGTGCTCGGTATGATCCAGGCGTTCAACGTGATAGCTTTTCAGACGGGTGCCGTCAAACCCATACTCCTGGCCGGAGGCATTTCAAAGGCGATGGTCACTACCGCCGCCGGGCTGACCATAGCTGTTCCGGCGCTGATATTCCACTCGTTCTTTCGTTCCAGGGCCTATGAGATCGAGCGCAGGGTAGAGGACCGGGTCACGGAGTTCTGGCACCTCTTGAGCGAGCGGGGCCGGCCCGCGGAAGAGCCTGAGGCCCCGGCTCCGAAGCGCAAGCGCAAAAAGAAAGAAAAATGAGGATCGGCTGAATATGGACCTTACAAGAGCTGATAAAAGGACCGAGCGTGCACAGACGCGTGTTTACATGGCGCCGCTCATAGATATCGTTTTCCTCCTGCTCATATTCTTCATGTCCGCGGCTATTTTCTATCAGCTGGAGAGCGAGATAAACATAAGCGTGCCTTCTACGGAGGAGGGTGAACGCACACCGCGCGCGGCGGGCGAAGTTATCGTGAACGTCAGACAGGACGGGACCGTGGTGGTCAACCAGCGGCAAATGGGTGATGATGAGCTGAGGAGCATGTTCGCACGGATAGCGGAGGTGTACAGAGACCAGCCGGTGATCATACGCGCGGATAAAAAGACCTTCCATGAGGATGTGGTGAGAGTGCTGGACATGTGCGCCGGTGCGGGCATATGGAACATATCCTTTGCCGTGCTCAAGGAAGAAGGGGGTATATAGCCTATGAAAAGAGCTGTCGCGCGGGGTGCCGCCTTTATGATAATTCTATGTATGGTCCCTTGCGCCCTTTACGCCGCAAGGAGCCGTACACTCGAGATGCAGGAGCTGGATTTCGCGAACGGCCTTCTGGCGCGCGGCATGTATGACCTGGCCATTGAGCAGTATTCGGATTTCTTGGAAAGATATCCTGAAAGCGAGTTCGCCGCATCGGCAAGGTTCCGCAAGGCGAAGTCGTATTTTTTTCTGAGGGAATACCGTGAGGCCGAGAGCGCTTTCTCGGATTTTCTTTCTTTGCACCCCACCTCGGAACACGCGCCGGAGGCGAAGTTGAGGATAGCGCAGTGCAGGTATTTTTTCGGGGACCTGGAGGAGGCGGGAGAGATGCTTTCCGGGGTGGTCGGCGAACTTGCCGGCACGGAACTGGGCAGTCTCGCCGAGTATTATATGGCCTCCACCGAATTCCAGCTCGGAAGGCCGGAGAGCGCCGCTGAGATCGCCGGCAGGGCACTCGAAAGGTACGGCCGGAGCGGGTTCGGTGTGTATCTTCAGATGCTTTTGGCCGATATCGCTCGCATACACGGCGAAACCGATAAAGCGCTCGCTTATTACGGGGAAGTGGCGGGCATGGATACCGATCGTTCGATAACGGACCGTGCGCTTATACGGATCGCACAGGTCCACAGGGACGCCGGCGAGATAGAGAAGGCTGCTGAATATCTTGAACGGGTACTTTCCGACGGGGAGAGCCCTGTTCTCTCCGAGGCGGTGCTGGCAATGGCCAGCATGGAGTTCGACCGGGGACGCCACGGGCACGTTCTCTCCATTGCCGAAGAATACGAGGACCGCGTTGATACCGTCACCAGAGGCCAGCTGATCTCCATGGTGGGAGGCAGTTATTTCCAGATCGGCGATCACGAAACGGCCGTTCCGTATTTCGCGCGTTTATGGGCGGGCGATTTTCCGCAGGAACTTAGGGAACGGGGCCTGATCAACCAGTTGACCGCCTATCTGCGCATGGGTCGTTCCGAGAATGTCCTGGAACTGGTCTCGGGCCTGGAAGAAACCGAAAGGCCGGGTGAGGCCTTGAGCGAGAACGCCGCGCTCCGGGTACGACAGATAAAGGCCCGCGCGATGGCGGATATCGGTGACACGGAAGGCGCGCTTGAGAGTTACGAAGGGATATACGAAGAGTTCCCGGATTCCTCCATTGCGCGGGATGCGCTCTGGGAAAGCGTGCTGCTCCTGGAAGGTTCCGGCCGGACGAGTGAGGCCATAGCGGTCGCGGACATCTTTCTGAGAAGATACCCGGACGATGAGCGCATGAGCGCGGTAATGCGCAAGAAAGCAGAGCTCTACGCGAACGAGGAAGCGTATGAAAAAGCGCGTGAGGTGCATAGTCGCCTGATCGAGAAGCTGCCGGGTACCGAAGAGGCGTACCTGTCGCTCTATCATATCGCGAGACTCCATTTTCTGGAAGGATCGTATCCTCCGGCCGCGCGTCTGGCCGGAGAGGTTGTTCAGGCTCTCTCGGGTACGGACCTGGCCGCGCACGCAGAATACTTGAGGGGCAGGGCGCTGGAGATGGACGGCGATATCGACGGAGCGATAGATGTCTACCGGGCGCTCGTCCGGGACAAGGACGTTATCGTTCACGATAACGCGCTTCAACAGCTCGCGTTCGCTTATTACCAGCAGGGTCGTTTTGAAGAGGCCGCGCAAAGTTATCATGAACTCATATTCTCGGCAGAGGACCCGGCCCTGATAGCGGCCGACATATATCTATGGACCGCCGAGCAGCTTTTGAATTCAGGGGAACCGCACGGGACCGGAGAGGTCCTTAACATGCTTGGCGAGGCGCATCCCGGGCGGGAGCGCACACCGGAGTTCCAGTTCCTGTTCGCGGAAAGCAATAAACGCGCGGGACGCCTTGACGAAGCGCGCCTGGCGTACGGAAAAGTGACCGAACTGGCTGATGAGGATGACCCTTATTATCAGCGGGGCCTTCTCGGACTGGCCCGTGTGGCGGACCTTGCGGGTGAGGAGAAGGATGTGCTCGAGGGGTACGACAGGGCGCTCAAGGCCGGTGATGACGCGTATACTGCCTTGCGCGGTCGCTATTACCGCGCGTTGTTGAACCACAACAAAGGGGACCATTCCGTTGCCGCGCGCGAATTCATGATGGTGGCGATCCTTTTTCAGGATGAAGAGCTCGTTCCGCAGGCGCTTTTCAATGCCGCGCGGGCTTTCGAGAT
>PXDN01000013.1 GCA_003566375.1 Opitutia bacterium | reverse complement strand
CAGTGAACACTGACTGCCGACCAGAGGTCTTGCGGCTACTTTTCAGGCCACAACACCGCCGCCGCCAGTGCATACCGGCTGCCGACCAGAGGTTTTGGCCGATACGTTTCCTTACGAACCGCCGGTTTTTTTAAATCAGAATTCCGACGATGGTGGCGGTGAGGTAGGCGGCGAGGATGCCGCCCACCATGGCTCGGGGACCGAGCCGGGCGAGATCGGCCCGGCGCTCCGGCGCGAGGGTGCCGATGCCGCCGATCTGGATGGCGATGCTGGCAAAATTGGCGAATCCGCACAGGGCGTAGGTGGCGAGAATGAAACTGCGCTCGTCCAATTCCCCCTCCATGCCCGAGAGGCTGAGGTAGGCGATGAATTCATTTAGCACGATCCGTTCTCCGAGCATTTGCCCCACCGCCACGCTGTCGTGCGGCGGCACGCCGATGAGTATCGCGAACGGGGCGTTGGCCCAACCGAGAAGCACCTGCAGGGTCACCGGATCGGCGACGCCGAACTGGCGCTGGGGGGCGGCCAACAAGGCGTTGGCCAGGGCGACCAGCGCCACGAAGGCGATCAGCATGGCCAGGATGTTGATCGACATTTTCATCCCGTCGCCCGCTCCCCGGCACAGGGCGTCGAGGCTGTTGACCGTGCCGGTTTCCACCCCGGGGTCGGCCCCGGCGGCGGTTTGGCTGGGTTCGGATTCCGGCAGCATGATTTTGGCCACCAGCAGGGCGGCCGGGGCGCTCATCACCGAGGCGGTCAACAGGTGCCCGGCGCTGATGCCGAACAACACATAAACCGCCAGCACCCCGCCGGCGATGGTCGCCATCCCTCCGGTCATGAGCGCAAGCAGCTCGCTGCGGGTCATGCCGGCCAGATACGGTTTCACCACCAAGGGTGCCTCGGTCTGGCCCATGAAAACATTGGCCGCCGCCGCTAGGCTCTCGCTTCCGCTGGTCCGCATGACTTTTTGCATGCACCAGGCCGCGCCCCGCACCAGCCATTGCAACACTCCCCAGTGATACAACAGGGAGGAAAGGGCGGAGACCAGGATGATGGTGGACGTGACCGCCACCGCGAAAATGAAAGTGTTCTCCGGGCCAAACCCGCGTTCCAGCGCGGCGGGATCGGCCAGCGGTCCAAAGACCATGCCCGCCCCCTCGGCGGCGAACCCCATCAGGGCCAGAAAGGCCTCTTGCAATTGCAAAAACACCCACTCCCCCGCCGCGGTTTTCAATATCAAAACCGCCAGCGTGAATTGGATTCCCAGTCCCCACAGAACGGTGCGCCACGGGAACCGGCGGCGGTCCAGGGAAAGCGACCAAGCCAATCCCAGAAAGACCGCCAACCCGAACAAGCTGAGCACCTTCAACGCCATGGCAGCGGAAGGTAGGGACGGGCGGATGGGAGGGCAAGCGGGAAGAGAGAGCCAGTGCGCGCTTGCGAGTCGGTTGATCGGGGCTACAAAGCCGGGTTCAAAGTGGAAGGGGATTCGGATCGCAGGCACGGAGCAGGAGTTCAACCTGCAACATTCTCCAGATGGATTTCACGCCCAGTGCCTTGGAGTGCGGCGACACGTCGTCGCTTTTCATCCATTCGGTTCCGGCGGCATTTCCTCCGGCCTTTTCGTTGAACAAATTCAGCCGCACCCGGCAAATGCCACCCGATGTCCGGCCGGGATATCGGCTCCGCTGCCCCCGGCGACTGCCTCAGCCGTAGAGGAGGCGGTGGTCGATGGCTTGGCAGCCGACGATGGTGGCGGTGCCGAGGATGTCGTGGGCGCTGGCCCGGTGGCTGATTTTTGCCGCCGGTTTGCTCATGCCGGTGATGATCTGCCCGTAGGTGTTCACCCCGGCCAGGATTTGCACCAGCTTGGAGCCGATGTTGCCCGAGTTGAGATCCGGGAACACCAACACGTTGGCGCGGCCGGCCACGCTGTCGCTCAACCCTTTGCCGCGGGCGGTTTCCGGGCAAAGCGCGGCATCGACTTGCAGCTCGCCGTCGATCTCCATCTCGATCAGCCCCTTGCGGGCACGGTCGCGGGCGATTTCGGTGGCGGCCTTGACCTTGGCCAACGCCAAACTGCTTGTCCCGGTGGAGTGGGTGGCGTGGCCCAGCATGGCCACCCGCGGGGTGGCGTCGGTCAGGTGGTGGGCGATCCGCGCGGTGGCGAGGGCGACGTCGGCCAGTTGTTCCGCCGTCGGGTCCGGAATGATGCCGCAATCGGCCAGGAAAAGGGTGCCGTCGATGCCGAAACGGGAGTCGTCAAAATCGAGCATCATCATGGAGGAGGCGGTTTGCACGCCGTCGAGGCGGGGAATGATCTGGAAAAGCGGCCGCAGGGTGCTGATGGCGGTGCCGGTCGGCCCGCCCACCATGGCGTCGGCGTGGTTGGTGGCCAGCATCATGACGGCGAAAAAAGTGGGGTTGTTCAACGCCACCTTGGCCTCCACCTCCTTCAGGCCCTTGTAGCGCCGCAAATTTTCGACCGCCACTGTGAACTGCTCCATGTCTTCGCTGCGTTCCGGCTCCAGCAGGCGGATGCCGTCGAGTTGAATGTCAAGGCGCGCGGCGCTCTCTTTGATACTGGTGCGGTCGCCGATCAGGATCGGCACGCCCATGCGCCGGGTGGCGAACTGGCGGGCGGCCTGGATGACGCGCGGCTCGTTCCCCTCGGGAAACACAATCCGTTTCGGATGCCGTTGCATCTTTTCGATCAACTTCTGAATGAGTGCCATGTCGGGTCCTTGATTGGGAAGCGGGCAGCTTGGGGGAGATTCTGCTTTATGGGAAGGAAATAACGAACCATAAGGGGTGATCCATGATGAAAAGCTTGCAACGGATCGGGATCGTGTCGGCCGCGACGGTGTTGTCGCGCTTGCTCGGTCTGCTGCGGGATATTCTCATGTTCGCCGTCTTCGGCGCATCGGCGCTCAACTCCGCCTTCCTGTTCGCCTTCACCCTTCCCAACCTCTTCCGGCGCCTACTGGGGGAGGGAGCCCTGATGGCCGCCACCGTGCCGGTGCTCAGCGCCGAATTGGAGGAACGCGGCCGGGGCGGCGTTTTTTCCCTGCTGAGTAAAATTATCATTTGGCTGATCGGGATCTCCGCCGTGCTGGTGACGGTTTTCATGGCCGGGTTTGGCCTGGTTCCCCTGATTGGCGGCCTGGCCCCGCGCTGGTATGTGAGCGCGGATTTGGCCATGTGGGTCTTTCCCTACCTCGGGTTCGTCTGCGTGGCCGCCTTGTTGGGCGCGGCGCTCAACGTGCTCAACCGCTTCGCCGTGCCAGCTCTCTCGGCGGTGTGGCTGAATCTGGGCATGATCACCTGTCTCGCGGCTGGCGTCTGGCTCTTCGCGGAAACCCCGGAGGCGCGGATGCGTTTTTTGTGCGCCGGAGTGCTGGCCGGAGGGGCGATCCAAGTGCTGGTGCCGCTGGCCGCGCTGGTCCGCGAGGGGTGGCGGCCGCGGCTCGACTGGCAACCGTCGCCGCAATTGCGCGAGGTCGGGACTTTAATGCTGCCGGGCCTGGCCGGAACGGCGATTTTTCAGGTCAACGTGGTGGTGTCGCGCTCGCTGGCCTTCGTGGTCGATGAGTCGGCGGTGGCCATTCTCTACCTGGCCAACCGGTTGATGGAGTTTCCCCTCGGCATCTTCGCCATCGCGGTGGCCACGGTGATTTTTCCCGAGCTGTCCAGGCACGCGGTGCGTCGGGACGACGCCTTGTTTGGCATGGCTTACCGGCGGGGTCTGCTGCTGATTTGGCTGGTCATGATACCGGCCGCGGTTGGCATTTTCATGTTAAGCGAACCGATCGTGGCGGTATTGTTCCAGTGGGGGGCTTTCGACGGGGGCGATACCGCCCGCGCCGCGCCCATCGTGGCGGTCTTTGCCTGCACCCTCCCTTTTTATGCCAGCGCGACCTTTGCCACCCGCGGATTTCACTCCCTGCGCGACACCGCCACCCCGGTTAAAATCGCGGCCCTGAGCTTTCTGCTGAACCTCGGGTGCAGCCTGGCGCTGATGGTTCCCTACGGCATGACGGGCCTCGCCCTGGCCAACTTGATTTCGATCATCGCCCAGAGCACCGCCCTGCAACTGTTGCTCGCGGCGAAACAACCCGCGGTGTCAACCCGCCGGCTGCGCAACGATCTTCTGAAAATCCTGGCCGCCGCCGGGCTCATGGCCGTGGCGGTCATGTTCATGGAAAGCGCCGCCAGCCGCATGATCGGCGACAGTCGCGGCGGGTGGCTGGCGGCCCTGGCCCTGATCATCACCGCTGGCATGGCGGTCTATTTCGCCGCCGTCTGGCTTTTGCGGGTGGAAGGCCGCAATGAAATCGAACCGGTTTTCCGCCGGTTGCTCCGGCGCGGGTAACCACCTCACAGAACGGTGGCCATCGGTCCAAATCCTACCAACCGAGAGACGGTGCGAAAAAGCGCGCCAACCATGACGGAAAGGCGATGAGAATCATGAAATTCGGCGGGGAGGGTGCCCCTCAGCTTTGCGTTAAATTCGGTCCAAAAAGTTTTTTAATAGACGGTTTTTCGCTTTGGTAATTACTCAATAAAAGGGGGCAGTCGTTATCGTTATTATCAATTTGAATAAACCGTATAAGATGATAAATTAAATTTGTTAAAACTGCCGTGATAACACGAGATAAAAAGGGTCACAAGGAAGCCGCTATAGCCGGTTTATGGTCAAAGCCGGGTGGAGTATTAAAAAATGTTTTATGTAAGCAGTTACTTGTGGTCTATTTGGCTGTTTAGGATCGATTCTTATCCGGGAACCGAAGGCCTTCCGCAGGCTGCCTCATTCAGCTGCTTATAATTAGCTGCAAATTCTTTAATAACAACGGGTATGATGCCAATTTGGGATAGGTTTCACTTCGGAAAAAGTGTAGGTTTTT
>PXDN01000293.1 GCA_003566375.1 Opitutia bacterium | reverse complement strand
CTGATGATGTCCACGGGCAATCCGGCGGCGCGGGAGATGGCGGAGGCCAGGGCTTCCCCGTTCTCCGCGTCGCGGGCGGCGCTGGTCGCCACGATGCGGATCGGGTCGGCTCCGGCCCGGCGCGCGACATCGGCCAAGGCGGCGGTGTCGGCGGCGGCGCGGGCGAGGGTTTCGGCGGGAAAGACCAAGCGGTTCCCGCTGATTCCCCGGCTGATGCGGGTGGCGCGGGTCTCCCGCACCACCGTTTCGATGGAGCCGCCTTCCCCCAACCGGGCCACCAGCAACTTGATGGTGTTGCTGCCGATATCGATCACGCCAATGGTGGTGGTTTGCCGCATGGCCATTCAAACTGCCGATGTGGTCCAATGGAGCAACGGCAAACCGGTCGGGGCGCTGCTTGATTCGTTCGGGGTATTGCCAGGGGTGCCGTTTTTTCCACCCGCACCGGCACGTTCTGATTCAGCCGGGGCATATCTTGGCCCGCTCAAATGTCTAGTTTGTATATGTAAATTGGAGGGGAGGTTGGCGTATGCGCGTTACGGCGGCGACGGTCACAAACCTTGAAACTGAAACGGTGTTTTGGCGACCATGGCCGCGGACACTTCCCCGGCATAAACCTCGCCTTCATTTGCTTTGAGCCGCAAGGCGGGACTGCCTTCCGCAAAGTTGATTCTCCTCAAGTCGATCCAGAAGACATTCGGGGTTAGGACATTTTCAAAATAATAAACCAGATTCCCCTGATCCGCCACAACCCTCCAACGGGTTGAGGAGAGATTGGGAAACCCTTCCGTGGTGATTCCATAGGGAACGGACACATTCCTCACCACGCTAAAGACTCCGGCTGCCGCGATTCGAGGGTCATCGGTTTGGGGGATGGCGTTGATGTAGTGGTGCGCCCGCACGAAACGGTCGGAAGCGCGGTTGGTCCCCGGCAAAAACGTTTTGCCGGGAATTTCTTTCCAATATCGCAATATCGCCAGCTGTTCTTCATAAACCGGTTCGTTGGTCATCACAATGTGCGCGGGATCGTGATGAATTACCATGCGGCCGCCGACGTATTCAATAATGGCGCTGTCCCCGGAGGCGTCGGAAAGGGAAAGGTGCACGGTGGTCAGTTTATCGGTTCCGGGAATAAAGTCGGTAACGACCACAAACTCTTCCCGTCCGAGAGCCTCGACCGCTTCGCCAACGTTGGCGAAATTGTCCAACGCGTATTGCGCCCAAAGGGAAACGGACAGACCAGGTTGGGAACCGTCCTTTTCAAAGGATGGATACTCCGTGCCGGCCAGCCAGAGGAGATTGGCCACAAGGCCTTTTTCATTGATGCCGTCCGAGGTGGCAATGTCCCAGGAACTGGCGATGACGCTGCCATGCCTCGATGTCCAGCGGATCGAACTTGTGCCAACTTCCCCATTGCGTTCCATACCCCGTGGAAACGCCCAGAGATTGGCCGGGATCTCTATGGAGAAGTCCATGCTGCGACCGGTAAGCACGGTGTTGTTGGGTCCTTTGTAAACCACCCGCGTGCAAGCGGTTGTTTCGATAGAAAAAACCGGGAGACCCAGAAGAGCGACAAGTAGAGGAAGTGCGAATCGGAATTTCATGATTATAACCGGATTCAGAGGATCATCCCTTGGTGTAAACCTCGGCCCCTTTTTCGACGAATTCGCGGGACTTGGCCTCCATCCCTTTTTGCAGCGCCTCTTCCTCGCCGATGCCTTGCTCGGCGGCGTATTTGCGGACGTCCTCGGTGATTTTCATCGAGCAGAAGTTCGGGCCGCACATCGAGCAGAAGTGGGCGGTCTTGGCCCCTTCCTGCGGGAGGGTTTCGTCGTGGAATTCCTTGGCCGTGTCGGGATCGAGGGAGAGATTGAACTGGTCTTCCCAGCGGAATTCGAACCGGGCTTTGCTGAGGGCGTTGTCGCGGTATTGGGCGGCCGGGTGGCCTTTGGCGAGATCGGCCGCGTGGGCGGCGATTTTGTAGGCGATGACCCCGTCCTTCACATCCTTTTTGTTGGGCAGGCCGAGGTGCTCCTTGGGCGTCACGTAACAGAGCATGGCGCAGCCGAACCAGCCGATCATGGCCGCCCCGATGGAGGAGGTGATGTGGTCGTAGCCGGGGGCGATGTCGGTGGTGAGCGGCCCGAGGGTGTAGAAGGGCGCTTCATGGCACCACTCGAGTTGTTTTTGCATGTTTTCCTGAATCAGGTGCATCGGCACATGGCCGGGGCCTTCATTCATCACCTGCACGCCGTGCTCCCAGGCGCGGGTGGTCAGCTCGCCCTGGGTTTTCAATTCGCCGAACTGGGCCTCGTCGTTGGCGTCGGCGAGGGAGCCGGGCCGGAGGCCGTCGCCGATGGAAAAGCTGACGTCGTAGGCGGCCATGATTTGGCAAATGTCGTCCCAGTGGGTGTAGAGGAAATTCTCCTTGTGATGGGCGAGGCACCACTTGGCCAGAATCGAGCCGCCGCGCGAGACAATGCCGGTCATGCGCTTGGCGGTGAGCGGAATGTAGCGCAACAAGACGCCCGCGTGGATGGTGAAATAATCGACCCCCTGCTCGCACTGCTCGATGAGGGTGTCGCGGAAAATATCCCACGTCAGCTCCTCGGCCTTGCCGTTGACCTTTTCCAGGGCTTGGTAAATCGGCACCGTGCCGATTGGGACGGGGGAATTGCGGATGATCCACTCGCGGGTTTCGTGGATGTTTTTTCCGGTCGAGAGATCCATCACCGTGTCCGCGCCCCAGCGGACGGCCCAGCGCATTTTTTCAACCTCTTCCTCAATCGACGAGGTCACGGCGGAGTTGCCGATGTTGGCGTTGATTTTGACCAGGAAATTGCGGCCGATGATCATCGGCTCGCTCTCCGGGTGGTTGATGTTGTTGGGGATGATGGCGCGCCCGCGGGCGACCTCGGAGCGGACAAACTCCGGGGTGATCTCCTCCGGGATGGCGGCCCCGAAGGACTGGCCCGGATGCTGGCTCAGCAGGGAATTGGACGGAGCGTCGGCCCGCATGGAGAGCTTTTCGCGGGCGGATTGGAGGCGGGTGTTTTCCCGCAGGGCGATGAACTCCATCTCCGGCGTGATGACGCCGGCGCGGGCATACTGAAGCTGGGTGACAACCTTGCCCGGCTTGGCCCGGAGGGGGCGGCGGGCGAGGTTGGGGAAGGCTTTCAGTTTACCGTTGGTCGAGGCGTGCCCGGCGTGGGTGGCGGAGAGGTAGCCGTTGTCCTCCGGGCGGACGGCGCGGCCCTCGTATTCCTCGACATCGCCCCGTTCTTCGATCCACGGGCGGCGGAGAGCGGGCAGGCCGCGGGTGACATCGCCGTGAAACGCCGGGTCGCCCCACGGGCCGGAGGTGTCATAGACGCGGACGGGCTCGTTTGGCTCCAGTTCGTTGGTGAGGAAATTGCGGGTGGGGGCGAGGGCGATCTCGCGCATCGGCACCCGCAGGCCGGGGCGGGTGCCGTCGAGGTAAACCCGTTTTGAATTCGGGAGGGCTTCGTAAAGGACTTTGGCTGAATCGGTGTTGGACATGATGAAGACGGTTTGAATGTGGGCGGGGCGGGCCGTCTTCAGTTCATGAAATTCGACTTGCGGCGAAGGCTCACGTTCCTACGGCGGCATGACCCGCATCAGGTTCCGGAGTTGACGGGCGGATCGCGCCCGAATCTCAGCTCCGCGCCCGGAGCTCCCCAGTGGCTGGTTAATGGAATCACGGTATCCCCGGGGCCGCCCCGCGCAATCCCAAAAGGTGTCGATGAGTTCCATTCCAATGAACGTCAGCATCAAATGGCACGATTTAAATACAGCCAAAATGTTGCCCTCCATTGGCTTGGTGTGCTTTTTGTTTTCACCAGTAGGTGGGGTTGTCGAAAGCCGGAACACAGGAACATTTTCCCATGCTGGCGGCCATAGGTCTTCCATTCAAAGGCTGCGCGAGCCAGCCTTCGGGTTGGGAAAGGCGAAAAGGGGGCTCAATCATCTCTTCTTTGACTGAAGCGAATCCAACTTTGGAATAGAAGCTCGGATCACCATAGGTCACTAAGATCTTCACGCCTTTCTTTTTCAGTTCATTTATCCCAAATTGTATCAGGTTTTGCCCAATGCCTCGACCCTGATGCGTGGTGCGGACAGCTACTGGAGCAATGAGAAAAATCTCATCTTCTTTTTCACTCGGCATTCGAGTCGCAAAGACACTGCCGATAATTTCGTGGTCATCAGCTGCGACAAAAATAAACAGATCATCCGATCCTGTCGTTTCGAGTAAATCCTTCGATAGCTTTCCTATCAGTGCACCCTCCGCTTCGCCTTCGGATTCACTGAATACTGACGTGAACAGAGATTCTATCTGCCCTGATTCACTTTGGCTGAAGAAACGGAAGTTCATCTTCTTTCATAACGTAGATAGGGCACTCGCAGAATGGGCGCCAGCCCATTCGGTTGAGTGCTCCGTCGTTAGCCACTTCGTCCGCAGATGAGGAGGAGCTCGCTACCGCTCTCAATCGGAGTTCCGTCGTAGTAACCCAATCGCTCGGTCACAGAAAAGCCGGCCCGCTCAACGAGGCTCACAAGTTGATCTTCATAAAAATAAGCTAATCGCAATGGGTCGGTAAACGAATCAATGACTCCCGACTGATCGGATACGACAAAATTCATCTCAATATCCAAGACTTGGTTCGAAGCGTCGATCGCTCTTTGTGTAGAGTAGCGAGTAATTGTTCGCCCATTACGTTCGTCCACGGTGGTCCAATCCTCCTGCTTGGGGCGCACCCACGATTCATCGAGCGTAAACTTTGGACGGAAGGTGTCTAGGACGAAACAACCCCCGGGAGTCAAGCAACGGAGTCGGGCGAAGGAGTCGGGCGAAGGAGTCGGGCGAAGGAGTCGGGCGAAGGAGTCGGGCGAAGGAGTCGGGCGAAGGAGTCG
>PXDN01000025.1 GCA_003566375.1 Opitutia bacterium | reverse complement strand
CTTGAGATTTCTGAAACGGTTGTTTGTGAAAAGTGCTTTCCACGGCATTCCCGGATTCGGCCCGCGCCGCTCATGCGTATGTGAATCCCATCACCGGTTTTATCCATGTTCCGGTTGTAGGCGGGCTTGAAGGATTCGACAAGGGTTAAACCGGGCGGGTGCAAACTGGAGGGAGAAGAACAAAAAAAGCAGGGGTTGGGCTCCAGGGGCGCGGAAATTTCGCGCCGGTTAAAAAATGATATTTACCCGCAAAATCCCCTTTACAAACGGGTGGAAACACTCTTCTTTCCTCCCTTTTTCACAGCACCATGCAAAAGACCAAGAAGTCCATCGCCAAGCGCTACAAGATCACCGGCACCGGCAAAGTCATGCGCCGCAGCCCGGGGCAGCGCCATCTCCTGTCCAAAAAGTCCGCGAAGCAAAAGCGCCGCAACACCAAAGACAAAGTGGTCGCGCCCGGCCAGGCGAAAGTCATTATGAAGGCGCTTCCTTTCGGCCTTTGAGGCTTTTGCGAGGGACCCGCATCCATTTATAATTTCACACTAAATCGTTCAGGCGAACAAACACGGCAGGCCTGACGTTTTTCACTCAACCTTCGAAAGGAGACCAACATGCCAAGAGCAACCAATGCAGCCGCCTCGCGCCGCAGGCGGAAAAAATTCATTAAATCGGCCAAGGGCTATTACGGAAACAAGTCCAAGCTTTTCCGCTACGCCAAAGAAGCGGTCAATCACGCCGATCAACACGCCTACATCCACCGGCGCGAAAAGAAACGCACCTGGCGTTCCCTTTGGATCGTGCGCATCAACGCCGCCTGCCGCGAAACCGGCATTTCCTACAGCCGCTTCATGGAGGGCTTGAAGGAAACCGGCATCGTTTTGAACCGGAAAGCGCTGGCCGATTTGGCCGTGCGCGATGAGGTCGCCTTCAACACCATCATCGAAAAGGTCAAAAACGCGCTCCAGGCCAAAAAAGCCTGATCCCAATACGCTCCGGGCTTCCCGGTAACCATTTGCCCAAACCGGACGCCCATCCACCAAGGATGGCGTCCGGTTTTTTCATGCCCGAACTGGAGAGCGAAGACTCCCCCGTTATTTTGATCGTTTGCGCAGCGCCAGGTAAACTTGGTCGTTTTCCCGTTTCCCCACGGCAATCACTTAGACGATAACCGTACGTTTTTACAAATCGTAAACCAATCGTTAGAAATCACTTCGAAACTTTCTCTTGTAATGATCGGGGTAACCGTGCAGCCGGTCGGCCGGGACTTCCGGGCGCTCCAGCATTTCGACCAGCTTCCGCTTGAGCTGCTCCCTTACGGTGGAACCGAGCTTCTCCCATTCCTTCCATGCGGAGGGAAGAAATTTCAGCTGTGGACCTAAAAAATGGATTGGGTAACCGCTGATGATCGCTCATCAGCGCTACCGACGTTCGTGGGCCGACTCCAACCTTCCGACCCGGCCCACAGGGCTTCAATGCCCGCGTTTCGCGCCGTGGCTTTTTTCCACGTGCTCGTGCCCGGTGATGTGTTCTTCGCAGTAGCCGTAGTGACCCTCGCACTTTGAACAGTAGCGAAACTGCATTTGCGGGTGGCTCTTGTCCGTGATGCCGCAAACATGGCACCGGTGAAACGGCTCATCCTCCTCGGCCGCCCGTTTCGCCTCGAAAGCCATTCTCCGTTGACGCGCCCGCAGGGAGGTCACGATCTCCTTGCCGAAAAAAAGCGCGAAGTTGGCGGAGGCGGCCATCACCGCAACCTTGGTGGCCGGGTCCCCGAAGAGAATGGCGAACCCGTAGAAAATCCACACCACCAAAGCCAACCACTTGATTTTGACCGGCAACACCAGAAACAGGGCGATCTCAAAATCAGGATTGAGGAAGGCGAAAGCCAAAAACACCGATCCTGCGAGAAACAGGTTGGTTGTCGGTTGTCCCGGAAAAAGAAAAGCGGCCATCACCGTGGCCACCCAGCCGATGAACAAAAAGAGGTTGTAGCGGAAAACGCCCCAGTTCTGCTCCAAGGCGGTTCCCATCAGGTAAAACAAATACCAGGCAAAGGCCAAAAAAATCGGGTGGGCGTCGGGCGGGCGGAAGATGAAGGCAACCAAGCGCCACCATTCTCCGTCGAGAACCCGCGCGGCAACCAGCAACACCGATCCGGGATCAAGACGCTGGGTAATGATCATGGCGAAAACCGCGATCTGCCCCACCATCAGGTAAAGGGTGATGTTTGGAATGGCCAACTTGCCAAAGCGCCGTTCCAGTTTGTTCATCCAACTCATCCGCGCAGTTTCGGAATTTCAAGCCCGGGGTCAACCACGGGAAGAATTTCAGGCCGATTCATTTCGGCCCGCACGGTCTCCCGCGCACCGTTCAAACCGGATTGGGAAAATAAAAAAACCGCCGGGAGCTTCCCCCCGGCGGTTTGCATCAGCTTTTTTTCAGAATCTTCCTTCAACAGATCAACCGCCCGTGCTTGGGATGATGACCTTGTCGATGATGTGAATGACGCCGTTGCTGCCGCTCAAGTCGGTGGCGATGACTTCCGCATCATTGATTTTCACTTTTCCGTAGCGAACGGTGATGTTGATCTTGGACCCGTTCACGGTTTCCACCTCGCCAGGTTTCACGTCGGCGGCCATCACTTTCCCCGGCACGACGTGATAGGTGAGGATGGATACCAGCTGATCCCGGTTTTCAGGTTTCAATAACTCCTGAACCGTTCCTTCCGGGAGCGCTTTGAAAGCCGCGTCGGTTGGGGCGAAGATCGTGAAAGGTCCGGACCCTTTCAAGGTATCCACCAAACCGGCGGCGGTCACGGCGGCAACCAAGGTTTCAAAGGTTGGCGGCGCAACCAACACATCCACCACATCCTTGCTGGATTTGGCGTGGGAGTGAGAGTTGGTCCAACCGATGGACGCGAACGGCAAGGATGCGGTGAGCAAGAGTGCCAATGTTTTCTTTTTCATATCGTTTTGTGGTTTGTTGTCTGTGTTGTGTGGTGAGTGGGTGTGTGAAGCCCGATTAGAAACGTTCAAAACGTTCACAACACTAATCTCATACATTTCATGAAAAACAAATGTTTTTCATAACTTTTCTTTTTCTTGTTGTTAACCATTTTTTTATGAGTCCTGAAAACTTCATGGAATTCGTTCATTTCGTCCATTACGTCCATTTTTATGGAAAATTATACGGGTTTCGGCAGGCGGATGCTTGTTTCTCCCCCGGTAAAATTCGGGATTGCGGGCAAGAATGGATTTTTGCGGAAATCTTTTCATGATTTTCGCCCTGAACCAACGCCCGCCTTTCGCCGCCCCGCTCCCCTTCGCGGCATTGGCCGCTCTTTTCGCCGGCTGCGCCGGAGAGACCCCGCCGGATACCGCCGCCGGTCCCGACGCCGAATCCCGCATGGTGGAAGAGGTGCGGCTCGATCCGGAAGAGGCCCGGAGGGAAGCCGCGGAAATCCGCCGGGAGGTTTCCGTCGATCTGGCGGATGAGTTCGTTCTCACTCTTTGGGCTTCCGAAAAACTGCTGGCCGATCCGGTCGCCCTGCACGTGGACGAGCGCGGCGATGTTCTGGTGGCCCAAACAACCCGGCACCGGAATTCCGAGTTCGACATCCGCGACCACCGCGACTGGATGATCGACTCCATCACCTGGCAATCGGTCGAAGACCGGCGCGCCTTTCTTCACCGGGAACTCACTCCCGAACGTTCCGAAATCAACCGGTTCTGGCTGCCCGACCGCAACCGCGACGGTTCCCATGACTGGCGGGATTTAGCCGTGAACCGGGACCGCGTCTCCCGCGTCAGTGATTCCTCCGGCGACGGCACCGCCGACCGGGCGGTGGTCTTTTACGAGGGGTTTAATCAGGAAATATCCGACATCGCGGCCGGAGTCTTTTCCATCGGGAATGATGTCTATGTGACCGCGGCCCCGGACCTTTGGCGTTTGCGCGACACCACCGGCGACGGCTGGGCCGATCAAAAAGAATCCTTGGTTCACGGTTTTGGCGTTCACATCGGCTTTTCCGGACACGGTCTTTCCGGTCCAACCCGCGGACCCGACGGACGCCTCTATTGGGCCATCGGTGATTACGGCATGCGGGTGCGGGACCGGGAAGACCGGTTGTGGGAACATCCGCACGAGGGAGTCATTGTCCGCTCGGAACCGGACGGCACCGGCTTCGAGGTGTTCGCCGGTGGTTTGCGCAACACCCATGAGTTTGCCTTCGACGCCTTCGGCAACTTGATCACGGTGGACAATGACGGGGACCATCCCGGCGAACACGAACGCCTGGTCTATCTCATCGACGGGTCCGACAGCGGCTGGCGCATCAACTGGCAATTCGGCAAATACACCGATCCCGACAACAATGCCTACAAGGTCTGGATGGCCGAGGAGTTTTTCAAACCCCGCTTCCCCGGGCAGGCCGCCCACCTGCTCCCGCCGCTGGCCGCCTACAACTCGGGACCCTCCGGCCTCGCCCGCAATCCCGGAGCCGCCCTGTCGCCGGAATGGGAGGATTTCTTTTTCGTCTCGGAGTTCCGCGGCAATCCGCCCCGCTCGCACATCGGCGCTTTCCGCCTGGAATCGGACGGCGCCGGGTTCCGCCTCGCCGAACAACGGCAAATCCTCTCCGGGCTCCAGGCAACCAGTCTCTCCTTCGGCCCCGACGGCGCTCTCTGGTTCGCGGACTGGATTGAAGGGTGGTCAATGAACGGGGAAGGCCGTATTTGGAAATTGGACACGGTGGACACCGCCAGCCGGGAACTCCGCCGGGAGACCGCCGCCTTGCTTAAATCCGGGTTTTCCGGTCTGGACGGCCGGCGTTTGGCCGAATTGCTCGGCCATGCCGACGCACGCGTCCGCCTGGAAGCGCAGTTCGCCTTGGCCGAACGGGGTGCCGAAGGCGGCGCGATCCTGCTCGAATCCGCCCGTGGCGCGGAAACCCGGCTGGCCAGGATTCACGGTGTGTGGGGATATGGTCAATTG
>PXDN01000306.1 GCA_003566375.1 Opitutia bacterium | reverse complement strand
TTGACGGCAAAGGGCGGACCCTGACGGCAATGTTAAGTGTCAATTCAAGGGCTGCCCCTGGCTGCAGAAGGGACTGACCCTGACGGCAGCTTGTTCAATCGCTTGGAAGGTCACCACGCCCACCTTTCGTTCTTAACTGATTTTTTTCGGGTTAACGATATGGGATCCATGAATCGGCTCTCCCGACGTCATGATGGCAGGGTTCAGGGGGAGAGCGGCATGGTGATGCGAATCGGTTCTCCCTGATGTTGCAGGGGTGACACCAAAACCATCTCTTGATCCGACCGTTCGACCGATATCGGCCGCCCGGTGATCCGGCAGGTCAGGGGAGCGTTCGGGTCGACCAAGTGCTGGATTCCCGAATACACCAGGTTCTCGTGGACCCGCTGGCGAACCTCCGTTTGCCGGGTACTGATCAACAACGGAAGGGAGCTTTGCACGAAATCCGCGTCGATGGCGAAGGCGGTTGAGGGGGGCGTGGTGGTCGTCCGCAATTCCATCCGCAATCTCTCATAATCGCGTTTGACCGTGGCCAATAATTCGGTGAACCGGTCCTCCGGCGGGCGGCGGCCCAACCATCCGGCGGAGGGCAAGCTGAACATCAGGGCCGATCCGTCCAAATACCGTTCGACCCGCCGCCAGGCTCGTTCCAAGTCCACCTTGCCCATTTCCCGGGGCTCCAAATACACCGCCAGCAATTCCCGGCCCGAGCGCACCAAGGCTTTTCCCTCGTCAAGGTCCACCATCACCAGTTCGAACCCGTGCCGCTTTTGGCCGGTTTCCAAGGTGAAGGATTTCCCGTCGGCGGTCTCAAAACCGATCACCACCTCTCGGCCGATCCGCACGATTGAACTGATCCGCAGGGTTCCCGAATCCAAATCGACTCCGTCGCTCCAATCATCGTCCCCCAATCCGGAAAACGCCCGCCAAAGGCGGCCGCGAACGGTCGCTTCCTCCCGTTCCAAAACCCCGTCGATCCTGTCTCTCGGGGGCAGGCGCTCGCGCATGTCCAAAAGGTCGCGGGCGGTTTCCGGAGGCAGTTTGGACGCGTTGGCGGCCAGCCACTCCATCACGATTTGCTCTCCTCCCAAAGCCTGGCGGTAGTGATGGGAAAGGCCCGCTTCTCCGAAACGGCGGGCCATCACCAGCAAAGCTTCGAGATCTCCCGTCAACCGCTCCTGACCCCGGATTTCCGGAAACCATTCGTGGAAATCCAAGGTGACTTGGATCAAACGGCGGAAATCCGTCGGCATTCCCCGGGCTCCCTCCATGCCCAGCCGTTCCCAATCAATCCTCCAGGCATCGGGAGAAGCCGTGGCTTCCGCCAAGAGGTCGAGAGGTTCATGAATCCGGTTCAGGGCTCTCTCCATTCCTTGCGGACGGGGAGGCGGTTGATTGGGTGAATAGACGCCTCTGTTGATCAGCTCTTCCATGCTACGCAAATGGTTTTTTTCCGTGCGAACCAAGCTTTCCAAAGTATTCAACAAGGCCGCCCCTCCCGGGCCGTGGAACGTCTCAAATACCTTGGCGTAGGGATCAACGCCGTCCGTTGTCGATTTCTCCGCCACCGCCTTTTTAAGCGCTACGCCCGAAAAGGTGGCGACCCCAAAAAGCAGGGCGGCAAAAGACCGACGGCAAACTCCGCCAAGGCGGATTATTCGGGGAGGGTTAGGGAAAAAGCGCGAAATTTTCATAAAGCACGATGGGTTCCGATCAAGTGTCCACGGTCTTCTTATCACTTAAACAACGATCCATGGACCACCGCCCCCCTCCTTTGATCCAAAGAAAGATGCTCCCGATCAGCATGGCCAGGTCATTGCGCGATTCATGGAGGGCGCTCAACAGGCCGTAATGCTCGAGATCGCGCAAGCTGAACCCCCAAAAACCGGTGCCGAGCAAAATCGGTAATTTGGTGGTGAAGAGGGCGACCAGCATGATGACAATCAGAGGCACCGCGGCGTAACGCGTCAACAGGCCGAATAGGATCAAAATGCCGCAAGCCACCTCAAAGCCTCCCACCAGCCAGCCGTTGAACTCTGGAAAGGGGATGCCAATCCGTTCGAACCGTCCCCCTCCCCGAAGCGCGGGATAAAGAAACTTTTGAATTCCCTCGGACAGAAAAACGCCCCCCACGAGAATTCGGATCAGGATGGTCGTTTTCTCGTGATCGGTCGCGATTCCTTTCATGCGACAAATAATTCGGGGCCGAGCCCCAATCCTGTCAAGGGGCAATGCCCCTCCAATCAGGGGTGGGGTCAGGGGCAGCCCTTGAATTAACATTAAGGCACGCGCTTTGCGAGTGGAGTATCCGGGAGCGATTTACCATGTGAGCGGGAGGATGGTGGGGAGTTGGGGCAACGAACGGCTGCGGTTGTTCCGCGATGCCAAGGACTTTCAGCGTTTCCTGGACCGCTTGGGCTCGGCAGTGGAGGGGGCACAATGTGCGTCTGTATCTGTTTTGGCTGATGGAAATGGGGTCAGGCGCGGGATGGGGGCGGGGACGGGGCAGGGCTTCCCCGTCTGCCCTGCGTTGTCAAAAACAACCTCTGCCTCCATTTTTTATGGATTCCTAAATGTATGCCCACCAATGGCTTCACGAAGTTTATCCCAATCCTGCAAAGAAGCCGGAATCCGGGCTTGAGCCAAGCCAACCGGGAATCGCCCAAAAGTATCGTCAACCGAAAAGGATGAAATCCAAGCCAAGGCCTCGCTTTCCCGCCCTTTCTGCAAATGCCAATCCACGAACTCCGCCAGGATTCCGGGGTCCTCACGGGCGAGGTCGCTTAATTTCTCCAGGGCCATTTCCGCCAACAATGGGTCCCGCCCTTCAAAAAGGTCCAACAGCAGCCAAAGATCGGCAGCTCCGGCCGAGTCCTCCCTCATCATGCTCCGGGCGTAAGGCAAGGCTTCGACCGGATCCCGGGAAAGATAATACAGAACCAAACCTTGCAGCGCCCGTGAACGGAACAGTTTGTCATCCAACAATGAATGAAGTCGGGCAAGGCCGTTTTCCCGCAGGCCCTCATCGGGATGGAGCAACCGCGCCCGGGCGAGGAGGAGGAGAGTCTCCCGGTTCTCCGGGTCCAGTTCCGACAGTTTTATCAGATGGTGTTCCGCCTGGGGAAGACGCTCCAACGCCATGGAAAGATCCAAGGCGGCCGTGTGGAAAGCAAACGTGTTCCTCCCGGGCTCTTCAATTGATCTCAGTGCGGCCAAGGCCGTTTCAAATTCACCGAATTGCATGGCGGCGCGGGCCCGGTCCAGATGGTTTTCCAAATTCGGACGCAATTGAACCACGTTTCGCCAATAGGAAAGAGCGGCGGGAGATCCCTGGCGCGTCGTCAAAACGGCCAGCGTGCGGTTGGCCTCATAATGCCGGGGGTTGAGGCTGAGAATGTGGTTGCCGGCAACGACTGCCCCACCGTATTGGCCCTTTTCATACATAGCCAGCATCCGGGGTTCGAAACGGCTGATTTCCCATTGATAATACAAAGGCCGACCGAAAAACAACAGGATCAAAGCGAGGACCGCAATGGCCCCGGTAACAGCCAGATTCAAGGGAGGAATATTCTTCAAAAAATACCATGCCGTCACCATGTCCCTCCAAAGTTCCCTCATTGTGTGGCCTTCCCGGCAGTGTTTACTTGCAAAGAGATGGCGCCCGGTTTGTGACCCTGCATCGTTGCCGAGATCGAAAACCGTTGTTTCGGTTGTTGCCCTGTCATCACCCCAAGCAGGAATCCGATGCCCAACAACGCGTGGGTTCGGGGCTCGGGAACCACGGTGACCATGGGAATCACGCCGGCAACCGTGATGTTGTCGGAAACGACGGTCCGGTTTGCGGCGGCTGTTATTCCTCCATTCATGCCCGTGGAATCCAAATCAATGCCGGTGTGAGTTGAATGATCATTGGTTAAGCCCAATCCGATTGCTCACAATCGAAGAGCCCCGGTCAGTGCCGGAAGATGTCACCGTCCAGGGTGCTCCCGGTGTTCCGTCCGTCCGGCTGAAATCATTGGGGAAAAATCCGTCCCCGGGGTGGAACCGGGGGTCGGAAGAAAACCGGCATCGAGCCCCATGGCCAAGATGGCAAAGCCCGGAAACATTACTGAAAAACTTCATCATTCCATATTGACAAGGTAAAACATAAAAAGTCCAAGATTTAATCCTAGGAATAAATATATACGGAAATAGGGCGTTTACCTGTTGTATTATTACAAATCAATCAGTCCTTGCCTGATGCCCCGGGCTTTGGGTTGAAAGCACTTTCGGTGTTCGGCTCGGGATTTTCGCGGCCAATTGATCCGTGCAAGGCGCAGGCTCTGGGATCGTGTCGCGGCACGCGTCGTTCATCACCGAAACGCAAAAATTTCACGGCTGGACTTTCGAAAATCCCCGCACAGCATCAACCGTGATGAGATGGTTCTGGCGGTTTGTTCCGGTGCTCCTCCTGGCTCTTGCCACGGGAACCACGACCTTTGGAATGATCGTCGAACACCGGGACGCCCTCGCGGAAAGCTCCTTGACCGGCAAATGGGAAACCTCGGTCGGACGATATGTCCTGCCGTTGCGATTTCTGCCCGACCGCCAATACCAACTCAACCAAACCCTCGGCAGCTACACGGTCGCCGGCAACGAGCTGCAGCTGCAATCCGCGGAGGGGGAAATCACCACCTACACCTTCGAACTTCAGGAGAATTTTTTAATCCTGCGCGGAGGCGATCTTCCGCAGGAAATGCGTTTCGTCCGGGCCGCCGCCGATGACGACGCGCTCCGCGGTTACTTTCGCTGGATGCTCAACATTTCCCCGAAGGCGCTCAGCGATCGGGGCTACCGGATCCTGACAATCATTGGGATTGTCGTGATCAGCGTCTTATTCGTCAACCTGCTGCGGGTAATCAGCTCATTTGTGATCTTCAGCGACGTCGGTCCCTTCCGTTATTTCTACACCCGGCACAAAACAAAGACGCGGACCGTGCATTCGGTCGTCCTGAACTTTGTGAAGTACATCATCTATTTCACAGCT
>PXDN01000326.1 GCA_003566375.1 Opitutia bacterium | reverse complement strand
CTGGAAACCGACGAGCCCGCCGTGAAGCCGCCGCCCAAGCCCCGGGCCCAGGAAGCCCGCGCCGGGAGCTGAACGAACCGCGCCCCCTCCCGGCCCCGCCTCGCCTTGACTATATCCGTTTCGGGCTCCGGGCGCATAAGTGTTGCCACAACCGGTTACTTTCTTTTGAAACGTCTTCACGCATGCAACAACCGATCAAAATCGCCGTGGTTGGCCTGGGCAGGGCCGGCTGGAACATTCACATCAACAAACTGCGCGGCCACCCCGCGTTTTCCGTGGCCGCCGCCGTGGACCCGGACGCCGGGCGCCGCGCCGAGGCCGCCGCCGAGCTGAACTGTTCCGTCTTTCCCGACATTGACACCCTTTTGGCCGAGACCGAAGCGGAGTTGGTCGTCGTGGCCACCCCCAACCACCTGCACGAGCGCGACGCGGTCAAGGTGCTGGAATCCGGCCGGCATTGCGTGCTCGAAAAACCGATGGCCATCACCCACGACTCCGCCCTGCGGATCATCACCGCCGCCGAAAAATCCAGCAAACACCTCTTTGTCCACCACCAGCGCCGTTTTGGCGACGAATTCCGCTTCCTGCGCGAGGTGATCGACAGCGGCGTTCTCGGCGAGGTGTTTGAAATCCGGCTGCACTGGGGCGGCTTTGCCCGGCGCAATGACTGGCAGACCCTGCGCCAAAACAGCGGCGGCGTGCTCAATAACACCGGCCCCCACCTGCTCGATCTTGCCGTCAATTTGCTCGACGCCCCGGTTACCGAAATGCTCGCTGAAATGCGCCATGTGAAGGACGCAGGAGATTGCGAGGACCACGTCCACCTCTTCGCCAAAGCCTCCAACGGCCAAACCGCCGACCTCACCGTGACCACCGCCTGCGCCCTGCCCGCGCCCCGCACCCTGTTGCTCGGCTCCTGCGGCACCTTGCTGGCCATGGACGACAAAACCGCCAAACTCCGCTACTTCGATCCTTCCAAAGTCGCACCGCTGGAGGTGGTGGACGGCCCCGCGCCGGAACGCAAATACGGCAACGCCGACGTGCTGCCGTGGGAAGAGGAAGAGCGCTTAATGAAACCGTCCGCCCCGGGCGGCGAATTTTACGACAACGTGGCCGCCGTCCTGGCCGGCAAAGAAGAGCCGGTGGTGACGCCGCAAAGCGCCGCCGAGGTCATCCGCCTGATCGAATGGGCGCACCGCACCCCGACGGCCGGCTTGCAACCCACCCCCGCCTGAAAACCAACCCATCCCGCCACACCTTATTTTTATGAGCCAAGAACTGAAACTGGGACTGGTCGGATGCGACACCTCGCACTGTGTCGCGTTCGCCCGCATCTTAAACGATCCGAAAAACGAATACCATGTGCCGGGCGCGAAAATAACCACCGCCTTTCCCGGCGGCTCTCCCGATTTCGAGCTGAGCATCTCCCGCGTGGAAGGTTTCGTGAAGGAGCTGTCCGAACAATGGGGGGCAACCCTCGCCGACTCCCCCGCCAAGGTGGCCGAAGCCTGCGACGCGGTCTTGCTGACCTCGGTGGACGCCCGCGTTCACCTCGATCAATTCCGCGAAATCGCCCCGTTTAAAAAACCGGTCTTCATCGACAAACCGTTTGCCTTGGAAGAGGAGGCGGCGCGCGAAATGTTCCGCCTGGCCGGGGAAAACGGCATTCCGTTGATGAGCTGTTCCTCCCTGCGCTTCGCCGACGGGTTCACCGGGGCTCTCGGCGACGACGCGGATGGCGCATTGACCGGAGCGGATTTTTACGGGCCGATGGCCATTCAAGAAACCCAGCCGGGCTTTTTTTGGTATGGCATCCACGTGGTGGAAATGCTTTACGCCGCCTTCGGCACCGGTTGCCGTGAAGTGTCGGTTGTGACCAACGACGACCACGATCTGGTCACCGCCGTCTGGGGCGACGGCCGCATCGCCACCCTGCGGGGAAACCGGGTCGGCAACAACAAATTCGGCGGTGTTCTCCAACGGGAGAAAGGGAGCCGCTTTGTGGACATTTACTCCGCCAAACGGCCCTACTACGCCAGCCTGCTGGAAAAAATCATGGTCATGTTCACAACCGGCGCCCCTCAAATCAAGGAGGCGGAGACCGTGGAAATCGTCCGTTTCATCCAAGCCGCCAACCGCGCCCGCGAAACCGGCCAACAGGTGACGCTTTAAACCAAGCCATCAGCGTAATCATTTTATGAAGACAGCAGTCATTACCGACGAAGTTTCACAGGACCTCGACGAGGTTCTCACGTTTGCCCGGGATTTCAAACTCGACGGCATCGAACTCCGCAGCCTCTGGAACAAACCGCCCCACCAATTGACGGCGGAAGAATCCGACACGCTGCGCGACAAGTGCAAAGAGGCCGGCCTGCGAATCTGCGGCATTGCCTCCCCGGTGTTCAAATGCGACATCGAGAGCAAAGAGGAAATCGCCCAACACACCGGGATTTTCGAAACCACCCTCGCCCTCGCCAAAAAACTCGAATCCCCGGTCATCCGGGTCTTCACCGGCTGGCGCAAGCCCAACAACCGGGAATTGCACCCGGTCGCGGCGGCCGCCTTCCGGGATAACCTGATCCCCCGGTTGGCCGGCACCGACATCATCCTCGGGGTCGAAAACGAATACAGCACCAACGTGGCCGACGGCGAAGAGTGCGCCTCGTTTCTCGACGCCCTCGGGGAAGCTCCCGTCCGCATCGTGTGGGATCCATGCAACATTCTTTACATGCCGGCGTTTTCCGACCCGCTCGACGGCAGCTACCAACACGTGCGCGGGAAAGTCGGCCATTATCACGTGAAGGACGCCCGCCGCCGCGAAGGCGGGGATCCCCCGGCCGAGTCGGTGGCCCTCGGGGATGGCGCGGCCCGTCTCAAGGACACCCTCAAGGCGTTGTTGGATGATGGATACGACGGCTGGGTTTCCCTGGAAACGCATTGGCGCATGCAGGTCAAGTTGACCGAAGACGTGACCCGCTCGCCGATGGGCGCCGGATTTTCCGCCGGCGCCGAACCGGCCAGCCGTGAGTGCATGAAACGACTGCAAAACTGGCTCGCCGAACTCCATGCCTGAGAAAACACTTCGTCTGGGAATCGTCGGCACCGGCACCATTGCCGCCGTGCACGCCTCGGCGGCGGAGTTGCTGCCGCAGGTGCGCCTGGTGGCGGCCACCTCCCGCCGGGAGGAGCCGGGCCGGGAATTCGCCGCCCGGTTTTCGTGTGATTACGAACCTTCGGTCGAGGCGATGGTCGCCCGGTCCGACATCGACGCCGTGGCCATCACCACGCCGAGCGGCGCCCATGCCGAATGCGGCATCCTCGCCGCGCGGGCGGGCAAGCACGTGTTTTGCGAAAAGCCGATCGATGTCACCTTGGAAAAAATCGACCGCCTCATCCAAACCTGCCGGGAGCAGGGCGTCCAGCTGGGCGCGGTTTTCCAAAGCCGCATGGGTGAAGGCGCCATCGCGCTCAAGGAAGCGGTGCAAAGCGGAAGGTTCGGCACGGTCAGCCTATGCTCCGCTTACATCCCATGGTATCGTACGGATGAATACTACCAAAGCGTGGGCTGGCGCGGCACCCACGCCCTTGACGGCGGCGGGGCGCTCATGAACCAGGGCGTTCACGCCATCGACTTGCTGCTCTGGCTGGCCGGCGACGTCGAGGAGGTCTCCGGCCGCTGCGACACCCGTTTTCACCAGACCATCGAGGTGGAGGACAACGCGGTCGCCTGGCTCCGCTTCAAAACCGGGGCGACCGGAGTCATCCAGGCCAGCACCTGTTCATGGCCCGGCCAAAAGAAACGGCTGGAAATCATGGGGTCCGGCGGCACCGTCATCATGGAGGACGATGCCTTCAAATGCTGGTCCTTCCGGGATGAAAGCCCGGACGACGCGGAACGGCTCGCCCCGAAAAAGCTTTCCGGCATCGGCGGGGGCGCCTCCGACCCGAAAGCGATCAGCAACGAGGGGCACCGACGTCTGTATGAGGATTTCGCCGAGGCGGTTTTTACCGGCCGCCCATCGCGGATATCGGGAGATGAAGCCCGCCGGGCGGTCAACCTGATCCTAGCCATCTACCGCTCCAGCAAAACCGGAAAGATTGTCCGGCTGGACGAAATCTGAAACCGGCCGAACCATGCCCGACACCGCCATCCTCGTTCCGGCCCGGCTGGCCTCAACCCGGTTTCCTGAAAAACTGCTGCACCCGGTCGCCGGGCGGGAGTTGATCCTGCGGGTAGCCGACCGCATCGCCGGGCAAGTGCCCGAACTGCCGCTGGTGTTTGCGGTCGATGATGAGAAACTCCGCGGCTTGGTTACCGCCAACGGGCACCGCGCGGTCATGACCGATCCCGCCCACCCCAGCGGCACCGACCGCTTGGCCGAGGCCAACCGGGAGGTGAAAGCCCGTTTCGTCATCAACGTGCAGGCGGACGAACCCCTCGTCACCAGGCGCCAAATCGAATCGCTGGCCGAGTTGATCCGGCAAGGCTGCGACATGGCCACCCTGGGCTCCCCGTTCGCGAGGGTTGAGGATTTCATGAATCCCAACCAGGTCAAAGTGGTCGTCGACCGGCAAAACCGCGCCCTCTATTTTTCCCGCTCCCCCATACCGTATCCACGGGACGCCCACGCCAGCCTCGGTTCGGACTGGTTTCGGAAAAACCGGGCCTACCGCCATCTCGGGCTCTACGCCTACACCGCGGAGTTTCTGGAAGCCTTCACCCAACTTCCGCCCGGCGTGCTGGAATCCATTGAAAAACTGGAGCAGCTGCGCGCCTTGGAGAACGGAAGAAGCATCGCCGTCGGGTTCACCGATGAACCGAGCGTTGGAATCGACACCCTGGAAGACGCCGAGGCTTACGAACGGTCGCTGGTGGGGTAAGCCCGGGCCGATTCAGGGGAACAGCCGGTCCACTTCCCAGCCGTCTTTTGTTTTTCGATACAGAATCCGGTCATGGTGCCGGAATGGTTTTTCCACCCAAAATTCAATGCTCTCCGGTTTCAGCCGAAAGCCCGACCACCACTCCGGCCTTGG
>PXDN01000063.1 GCA_003566375.1 Opitutia bacterium | reverse complement strand
CGCGCCCACCGCTTCGGGCGATGCCAGGGGGGCGGGTTCATCCACCGCCGTCCCCGCCGCTCCGCCGGGGGCGGCAAAGGCCGCCGCCCAATCCTATCCATGGAGTGGATACGCGGCGGCCATTTGGCTGGCGGGGGTCTTGGTTTTCCAGATACGCCTGTTGGTCACGGTGGCCGGCGCCCGCGCCTTGTTCCGGAACGCCAGCCCGCCGCGGGAGGGACCGGTGGCGGATGCGGTGGCGGCGATGCTGGACCGGTTTCAACTGGCGGGAAAGGTCACGCCGCTGGAGGGCGGCGGAGTTTCCGTTCCGGCGGTCTGGGGTTGGTTTAAGCCGGTGCTGCTGTTGCCGCCCGCGTTTTTCACCGGCATGGCGTCCGACCAAATCGAGGCGGTGATCGCCCATGAACTCGCGCACATCCGGCGGTATGATTTCGCGGTGAACCTGATTCAAAAGGTGATCGAGGGGCTGCTGTTCTTCAATCCGTTCGTCTGGCATGTCAGTCGGCTGATCCGCCGGGAGCGCGAGGCGTGTTGCGACGCGGAGGCGGTGCGGGTTTGCGGGCGTCCCGTTCTCTACGCGAAGACGCTGGCCTCGGTGGCCGGGGAAGCGAAGCATCCCGCCCTCCCCGCGCCGGCGGTGGCCATCGGCAAACACCGGGGCGAACTGCTCGAACGGACGCGGCGCGTGCTGCGACCCGCCGATTGCCCTCCGTTCAAGCTTTCGGTTTCGGGGGTCGGTGGATTTTTCCTGGTTTGCCTGCTGGGGCTCGGGCTGTTGAAGGTGACCGCCGACACCGCCGTCGCGATGCTTTCCCCCGCCGAGCGGCTGGAACGCTTTGCCGAGCTGCGCCGGGAATATCCGTTGTTTTCCAGTCTCCTTGCGAAGGAGGAGGTGCGGGACGTGTCCGTGTCGGGAATCGTGCGCGTCCCGGATGGGGAGCCGGTGCCGGAGGGAACGGCCTTGAATGTGAGCATGCGGAACGCGGTCGGAAGCCATGCCTACTCCTTTTCGGTCAGACGCGACGGGAGCTTTTCGTTTCAAGTGAAATCCGGAGATATGCGGATCGAGCCGCGGGCCGCCGGGTATGCCCTCACCTCGATCGGGCCGCTGCGGGTGGAGGAGGACTTGGCGGATTTGGAAATCACGCTGGAGCGGGGACACCGGGGGGAGATTCATTTCGTCGATCCGACTGGCAATCCGATCCCCGGCGTGGCCGTGCGGCCATGGTCGGCGGAAACGGGCATGGGGATGGACAGGCGGGAAGCCGACGAACGGGGCGTTCTGGTCTTCCATCAAGTCGGCAACATGCGGCTCAACCTCGACGCGACCGCCCCGGGGTTTCAGGAGGCCAGCCGCGCGCGGTTGCGGTTGCGGGAAAACGAGGTGGTGGTCTGGGAACTGGAACCGGCCGAAACCGTGCCCGGAACCGTGGTGTTTGCCGACACGGGCGAACCGATTGACGGCGCCCGCATCCATCTGGCCTCGCGGGGGGCGCCCGTTTCCCATTCACACGGGTTTCCGTCCGACGGCAACCTGCTGACCCAAACGGACGAACGCGGGCGGTTTGAACTCTCCACGCTGCGGCGCGACGTTCCGTATCATTTCACGGTGGTGGCCGAGGGAGCGGCCCGGGCGGTGCTTGGGCCGGTGTTGGCGGGCGACGACCCGTTGCACGTGGAGCTTCCCCCCGCCCGTTACCTGACGGTGCGGGCGGTGAATGTCACGGAGGAGGATCTGGACAGGCGGGGGCGGTTACAACTGGGATACACCGCCAGACTCGAATTCGGGCGGACCTCCCACAGCTCAACCACGAGGCTTTACGCCGAACCGGTGGACGGCGTGGCGGAGTTTCAAGTGGGGCCGCTCTGGCTGAGCGGCGGGAGTGTCACCCTGGGGGATTGGAAACACGATGTGGATGGCCACGGCGGGGATTTGGACGAAGAACCGATTGTCGTCGATTTGCGGGAGTCCAAACAGGTCGAAGAGGCGGAAACGACAACCATTTCCCGCCAAGTGGAAGTGATTTTGCGGGTGCCGGACGGCTTGCCGCCGCCGGACGGCGCCGTGATGGTCAGCCTCGTGGAGGAGGGCGTTTACCAAAAACGGTTCCTGGAACCGGTGGACGGGCGCGTCCGTTTTGAGGTCCAACTCACGGATGCGAAACCCTTCCAAGTCGGCCTCGGTTCCGAACAACTGATCGGGTATTGGTTTCCCCGGCAAAACCTGATCGTGACTCCCGGCGAGACTCCCTACGTTCGGGAACTGGCGCTCTTGCCCGCCGGAGCGGTGCACGGCCGGGTGTTGGAGGCGGACGGCCAACCGGCGCGCGGCGTCATGATCGCGGCGGTGGCAACGGAGCCGTTGCCCGATACCGAATCCCCCCAATTGGGCATTGAGGTGAAAAACAACACCTTCGATTCTGACACGGAGAGCCGGTTTCTGGCCGGACCCCTGCCCCTTGGCGGGAGTTATCACATTATCGCCCACCGTGAATTCACCCATGCGGTTTCGGAAAAAATTCACATCACCGCGGAGGAGCCGTTTCGCGAAGTGGTGCTGACCCTGCCGGAAGGATTGCCGATGGAGGCCACCCTTCTTCTGCCCGACGGCGCGCCCTACACCGGGGAAGGGGTGGTCCTGGTTTACCTTCCCGTTCCGCACCGTTCCTTCACGCGGGAATTCCCGCAGCCGAACCGCCAGGGGCGGGTGGTTGTTCCGGGATTGAATCCCGCCGCGCCGGGGCGGTACGAATTGCGGGTGATGCCGGACCGCGATTTCCAACCCGAAATCCGCCAAATCACGCCTGGCCGACCCGAAGTCGTTCGCTTGCGTGAAGGCAAAATCATCGAGGGCCGGTTGCTCAACGCGGAGGACGGCCAACCGCTCGCGGGCGTGGAGGTTTTTGCCCTGCCCGTCTGGCGAAGCGGAGGCGGGGAGCAACACCACGGGTGGTTTGACGCGGAGGTGGAAACGGATGCGGAAGGCCGTTTCCGCATCAGCAATCTTCCGGAGGGTGACTTCACTCTCGTGGCCCGCGGCTTCCGTCTCATGAACCCAACCCGGACCATTACCGCCGGCGCCGGGGATTCCCTGGAACTGCGGGTGGAATCCCGATGACCCGAGGCTAATTTGAACCGCTGATTTCAGGATGGCCGAGGTTCAAGAGGCGAAGTTTTAGCAGGACCGGTTTATCAGACGTTGAGCGTTCCGCGCCACTCCGGAAAACGCTCAACTTTCAAAAATTTGGCCTCACGCGAAGGAAGAAGGGCGGAGAACTGAAACCGGACGGGGAGGCGGGCCGCCCGCCTCAGGGTTGGGAAGATTGAGCCTGGCGTTGCAGGTTGCGCAGCCACCAGCCGCCTTGGTTCATGTAGATCTCCATCGCCTCTTCTCCCAGGGCTTCCTCCACCGTGCGGCGGGTTTCTTCCCACAGCAGTTGGTTGGCCTCGGCGATGTCGTCCGGATTGAGGTCGGAATCGGTTTGAAACTCCCGCTGCTTTTCCCGCACGAGCTGCTCCATCCGGTGAATTTCGCGAGCCTTTTCCCGGGGAACCCCGAGGCGGTCGGTCAAGCCGGCCAGCATGGTGAAGGAATGGTCCTGGCTGAGTTGATACTCTTCGAAGCGCTCTTCGCCCAGAAGTTCCCGCAGTTGTTCGTTCATGGCTTTTTCGGCTTCCGCGCGGGCTTGCCGGGTCTCCTCATCCGGCATCCCGTGTTGCGGGCCGTAGGCGAGGTCGATTTCGTGTTTCAGGCTGAAAATGGTTCGGAATTCCTCCTCGTTCGGCTCGAAGGAGCGAAGGCCGTGGCGAAGTTGGTGGCTGGTTTGGGAATTGCGCAAATCGTATTCCCGCAGTTCCTCTTCGCTTAGGAGGGCGGCGAGGTCGCGGCGGCGTTCTTCCTCCAGCATGCGCAGGGCTTCCCAATCCTCCGGCAGCATGGAGGAGCCGCGGGCGCGGGCGTGGATTTTGCTTTGCAGCAGGGAGTAATCTTCTTCGATGAGGCGCACCCCGCGTTGCTGCTCGGGAGTGAATCCCGGCAATCCCCGCCGGTGCCCGTAAGGGAAAAGGTCGGGCGCGGGAGCGCCGGTGACCTCTTCCAGCATGGCTTCCATCTGCCTCCGCTTTTGGATGTATTCCGTTGCGTAAAGTTCTTGCATCTCCCAGTGCGACTGGCTGCGCCAGAAATCATTGGAAAACCGCTCTTCGAAAACGCCGCGCATCTCGTCGTGAAAATCGGTCAGGAAGGTGGCGGCCACCACCCGACGGGCGCGCTCGGCGTCCATGCCGACGGAGCGCAGCCGCTGATACAAGGACCGCATGTCGGCCGCCGAAGCAATATCATCCGGGTCGGCGGGGTGGGCGGTTGGGGCGGGCGCGGAGTCCGGCGGTTCGGCGGGACGGTCGGCGGTCAGCGAAATGGCGGGCGCTTCCCGCTCCGGAGTGGGCGGGGCGGCGGGTTTTTCCAGCGGGGAGGTGCTGAAAAAGAGAACCAGCAGCGTCAGAAGACCGACATTAAACGCCACCGAAGCCGCCAGAACAATCCTCATCGGATTCATGAGGTGGATACCAAACCGAAACAGGCATGGGTGGCAATCCCGAAAGCTGTATTGGAAAACCTTGCCGCGCGCCGGCGGATTCAACGATGTGATGAATTTTCTGAAAGCATTCCCGGACATGCCGCCGGCATCGTTTTTCCGCCCGCCCCAGCGGGTTTGGGGTGGGCGGGCGTTTCCCCGCGAAGGCGGGAGTGGGGGGTGATTTTCGGTCTCGCGGCTTGTTATTTGGGATGGTCTGATTATGAACAGGGTGCTTCCATCGAATATCATGCGTTTTTCCAAACCCATTTTCTGCGCGGCTTTGGCCTCCCCCCGGAACCTGGGGCGGTTGGCGGTCGCGGTCTTGCTTGTTTCGAACGGAGCGGCCTGTGCCGCCGCGGAGGAAGCCGTTTTCATCGACGCGGAGGAAGCGGCTGACTACCCGACATTTCGTTATCAGGGGGAGTATGCCGGCCAAGTGAAATGGAAACCCGGCGCGG
>PXDN01000176.1 GCA_003566375.1 Opitutia bacterium | reverse complement strand
TGGCGGGAAAATGTGGTTAAATCGCAACCGTCATGAAAAAAACATTACTGTTCATAACCTTTGTTCTTATCGCGCTCCCGGCCTTGGCTCGGGAAGCGCCGGCTGAAGCCGCCACGTCCGATGTTCGAATCAAAATTGAGCTTGATCAGGACATTCACCCCGCCGACACCCCCTCCACGGCCGTGATCAAAGTGGCCGTCAAGGCACCACCCGCCAACGCCGGGGTCCGGCGCAACCCGGTCAACCTCTCCATTGTGCTCGACCGTTCGGGGTCGATGCACGGTGACAAAATTGAATACGCGCGACTCGCGGCCATTGAGGCGCTCGGCCGCCTTCATCCCGATGACGTTTTTTCGCTGGTAACGTATGACAGCACCATCGAGACCGTGATTCCGGCCCAAAAAGTCCGCAACCTGGAGGCAGCGGAGTCCCTCATCCGCGCGATCACGCCGCGGGGCATGACGGCCCTCCACGGTGGCGTCAATCAGGGAGCTTCGGAAATCCGGAAGCATCTCGACGGCGCTTACGCGCACCGCATCCTGTTGCTGTCGGACGGCATCGCGAACGTCGGTCCCTCTTCACCGGTCGAACTGGAGCGGCTCGGGCGAGCCCTTGCCCGCGAAAACATTGCCGTGACCACGATTGGTGTCGGTCTGGATTATAATGAGGATTTGATGACCCGGTTGGCGCGCGCCAGTGACGGCAACACCTATTTTGTCGAGGCGAGCCGGGATCTCCCCCGCATTCTCGGGGTCGAGTTGGGCGATGTGATCAACGTTTTCGCAAGGCGCGCAGTCATCCGGGTCGAATTTGACGAAAACATCCGGCCGCTCGCCATTCTCGGCCGGGAAGGGGTCATCCGCGACCGCACGGTGGAGATTCCGTTGCACCAGCTTTATGGCGGGCAGGAGAGGTTTGCCCTGATTGAGGTCGAACTTCCGCCGGTTCCGGCCGGCGGACGGCAAAAAGTCGGAAGCGCCGAGCTTCACTACGAAGAAATTGCCAACCGGCGGACTCGATCCGTCCGATCCGGCGATGCCCGAATCCTGTTCAGCGGCGACGACCGGGAAATCACCGCCTCGGCCAATCCCGTGGTTCAGGAGCAAGTGCTGGAGGTTCGCGCGGCCGCGGCGCGTGAAAGCGCGATCGAACTGGCCGACCGCGGGCTGCGTGAAGAAGCCGCGCAACAACTGCGGGCGGTGGGTCTGCTGTATCGGGATGTCGCGGATCGCCATGACAACCCCGCTTTGGCGGCTCGCGCCCAAGAAGTCGGTGCCGAGGCCGATCTGGTGGAGACCCGCGGCATCGACAACGTCCAACGCAAGGCTTACCGCGCGGCGAATCAGCAGACGGTGAATCAACAGACCAGCCCTTGATAACGGCGGCCCTCCCTCCACCTGTGAAATTGTGTTTATCAATTTCACCCGCGCGCCCATTATATCCGCAATGAGGTTGCCTTCGATTCTCCTCTACTGGCTGTTGCTGCTGGTCCCGACGCTCGCTCTGGGCTTCCTGGGCTGGCGCTTGCTGCGCGAGGAGGAACGGCGGCTGACTGAGGCGGCCGAAGCGGCGGAGCTTGAGCGGGCGGGAATCGTGGCGGAGAACCTCACCTTGTTTCTGGAGGAGGCGCGGGGAGGCGTCATCGCCGGGTTGAGTGAGTTGCCGCTGGACGATCCAGGTGGAGCGATGGAGGCGTGGACAGAGGCCAATCCATTGGTGCGCCGAACGTTTGTCTGGCGCCCCCACACCGGCGTCGTTCCACCGACGGCCGGTCCCGGGGAAGGTCATTCCGCTTTCCTCCACCGGCATGCCCTCCTGCTGGCACCCCGCCCGCGCTGGGAAACCGGCTTGGAGGCCGCGGAAGCGCCGCAACGGTGGTTGCGGGAAGAGGCGGCCAGGGCGGGCGGTCAAATGATCGGTTTGGAGGCGGCGTTTGACGATGCCCCTCTTTCGCCCACTCCCCGCCAGGAATTGAAGCAGATGGCGGACGTGGCCCGCGTGGCGGTGAACATTCGCCAACAGGAGTCTTTCGGCGGAAGAGTTGCCCGTGATTTGGGATCCGCCGAACCGGCGCGCGGGGAGGATATCCGTTTGCGCGCGGCGCGGCGGGAAGTCACCCGCGCAACTGCCAGCGGATGGATTCCTTTGCCCGAAACCGAGCCACCCGCGGCCATTGCGTGGATCGAACTGCAACCAAGTGGCGAGGTCCGCGGGGCGGAGGTGGACTTCGGCCTGATTCTTGAGCGGATGTTGGCCGTGCTGCCGTCCGGAAGGGAACAGGCCGGGCGTTACCGGCTGGTCGATCACGCCGGGAATCTCTTTCCTGTCGGAGAACCGGGGGCCTTCGCGTCCCCGGTTCAACTTGAAATCGGGAGCCTGCTTCCGGGGTGGCGACTCGCGGTGGATCCGGTCGGCGGGAACGTGAATGCCGGGCGCGGATTTTTCCTGCTTTCCCTGCTTCTTCTCGGGGTGTTGCTGACTTCCATTCTCTCGGGCGGTTCCCTTCTCCTGTATCAGGCGCATCGCCATCAGGTGGACGCGCGCCGGAAAAGCTCCTTTGTTTCGAACGTCTCCCACGAACTCAAGACCCCGCTCACCACCATCCGGATGTACGCGGAACTGATCGGTTCGGGAAGGGTGCGGGAAGCGGAGAAAAAGCGGGGCTACCTCGATGTCATCATCGGCGAAAGCGAGCGCCTGACCCGCTTGATTAACAACGTGCTTGATTTCAGCCGACTCGAGCAGGGAAGGGGGCAACGGGAGGCCGTCCAGGTGGACCTCAACGTCCGGCTCGCGGAACTGCTCGACGCGCAGGAGCCGCGCGTCGAGGCGGCGGGCATGCGCCTGGTGCGGAGGATTCCCGAAGGTACCCTCACCTGTCTGGTCGAACCGGACGCGTTGGAACAGGCGGTTCTCAACCTGCTGGACAATGCGGTCAAATATGCCGCCGGAGGTGGCGAGCTGCGGGTGGAGGCGGTTCCGGACGGCGACCGGGTTGGTATCCATGTCATGGATGAAGGTCCCGGGGTTCCACCGGGCCGGGAGCGCCGCCTGTTCGAGGAATTTTACCGCGGGGACTCTTCTCTCACGGCCCGACAGCCCGGCTGCGGCCTCGGCCTTAACATCGCGCGCCGCCTGCTCAGGCGAAACGGGGGCGACTTGGTTTACGCGCCACGGAGCAGCGGGGGCGCCCGGTTTACGATCCAGCTACCCCGTTTCCGTCCATCCCCGGGGTTTGATTCCCAAACGTTGCCAACGGAACACGGCCGTGAGCGCTGAAATTCTGATAGCCGAGGATGACGCCAATTTGCGTCAAGGACTCATCGCCACGCTTGAAAGCGAGGGCTATTCGGTGGTGGCCGCCTCCAATGGACGGGAGGCCATGGCGCTGTTTCCGCAGAAGGAATTCGACCTCGTCATTCTCGACATCATGATGCCGGGCGCGAACGGCTACGATGTCTGCCGCGAAATCCGCAAGCGGAACACGCGCGTGCCGGTCATTTTCCTCAGCGCCAAAGGGGAGGAGATTGACAAGGTGATCGGCTTCGAACTGGGCGCGGACGATTTCGTGACGAAACCGTTCGGCATTCGCGAACTCATCGCGCGGGTGGCCGCGAGGCTGCGTTCCTCCCGGCGGGAGGCGGCGAAGGAGGCGGACCCGCCGGAAGAGTTTCCCTTTGGCAACGCCCTTATCAGCAGCCGCAACTACTCGGCCTCGATGGATGGCAAAAACTTTTCGCTCACCGCGCGCGAGGTAAAGCTGCTGGCCGCATTTGCGGCGCAACCGGGCAAAGTGCTTTCACGGGACGAGTTGCTCAACGCCGCCTGGGGGATCGATTACCACGGCACCACCCGCACGCTTGATCAGCACATCTGCCAACTGCGCAAGAAAATCGAACCGGCCCCCGACCACCCGGTCTTTCTCCTGACCGTTCACGGAATCGGCTACCGCTATGTGCCCGGTGGTGGTTTGGTGAATACCGATGCCTCCGCCGCGACGCCCCGATGATCTGAATAAATGTTGAAAACCTCCTTCAGCCTTTCCAATAAATAACCCGCATTGCCCATGGATTATCACCTGAATCGAAAAGGAGAAGAACTCGGCGTATTCACGCTGCCCCAAATTCGCGCCAAGCGCCGCGCGGGCGAGCTGGACGGCACGGAATTGCTTTGGTGCCGGGGGATGAAGGAGTGGCAGCGGGTCGATGCCATACTTGGCGAAGCGCCGGTCCCCGGGCGCAACCGCCGGCTGGTGCTTTTCGGGGTGACCGGTTCGGCGTTGCTGGCGGCCATGCTGTTTTTCGGAGTGTTCTTCACGGTCGGGAAAGTCCGGCAGGAGGTCCGGCGGTTTCAGGAAACCTTTCTCCAAATCAGTCATCACGGTGACCGTGGCGTGGAGTTGGCGGCGCCTCTCGACGTGAGTCCCGACACCCGCGCCCATCATGACATGCTGCCCGGCAACCGGGAGTTTCGCCTGCGCCACGTGGTGATGCCGCACGCCGCGCGTTCGACGGAAGAGCCGTGCCATGAACTCGGGCAACGCTACCTGGCGGCCTGGCTCTTTCACCATTTCCAAGGGGAGCCGACCGGGGATTCGCTCACCTTTTCGGAACTGGGAGAGAAAATCAGCCACAGCGGCGACTGCGTCGATCCGGTGGTGCTGACCGCCCGTGCCCTGCACCTTACGGACCAGGGGGAAAAGACGCGCCTGCTCCGGCAAGCGGTCGATGCTTTCGAAAATTCGGACCACAATCCGTGGGTGAAATTCTGGGCGGCCTGTTCCCTGGCGCGGGAAGTTGACGACAATCAACAGCGCGGGGCTCTGGAGGCGCGCGCGGTGGCGTGGTTTCGGGACGGTTTGCGCGATGGATATTTCACGGAGGAGGACCAGCCCTTTCTGGCCGAGGTGTTCGTTCACAACTGGGGCCGCAACCTTTTCCGCCGCCGCGGTTCCCAAGTGACGGCGGCGGTGGAGGCGGTCGAAGGGGATGAATTGGCGTGGTTGAAACTGGTTTTGCGGGGCCATTACGAGTCGCGGCTGGCCTGGCGGT
>PXDN01000225.1 GCA_003566375.1 Opitutia bacterium | reverse complement strand
GGATCGCGGCCATCATTTCATCGGCCCGGAAGAGGGGATGCTCGCCTGCGGGTACGAGGGGCTCGGCCGGCTTTGGCCGGTGGAGAAGATCGCCCAAAAGGCCCTTTCCCTGCTGGAGGGGGGAAAGGCTGCGCCGCACCCGTTGGAAGCAGGGCCGGTTATTGCATGGGAAAGTCATCCTTATAGATAAAACGCGGCGCGGTTCCGGGGGGAAGCCGCTCTCCAAGTGGCTTATGCAGAAGCCCGGCGGGAAGCGTGCGCCGCGGGGGGCGGTTTTTTGCCGATTTCAATGGTTGACGGGTCTTCCCGTATGGTCCAAAGGAATCTCTTTTCATCCATCAAAGTTGGCACATCGTGAGCATGCTCAGGTTAAAACATTTCATTGCAATGGCATTCGCCGGGGGAGCGTTCGGGCTGGCATCGTCCGTCCAAGCCGCTTCTCCGAGCGCGCAGGCATTTGCGGATGAGGGATTCGGTTCTTTCATCACCAACAGCATGGTAACCAGCTGGGTGATCGCCGCCATCCTGGTGATCATCATCCGCATGGCGGTGAAAACCCCGACGCTCGTTCCCAACCGCGGCCAAGCCGTGGTCGAAGCCATTGTGGAGGGTGTCAAAGGCTTGATCGCGCCGATCGTGGGCAACAAAATGGTGATGGTCACCTTCCCGTTGCTTTCGGCCTTGTTCATCTACATTTTGATCCAGAATTGGTCGGGCATGATTCCGTTTGTGGGAACGGTGGGCTGGGGATACCAAACCGAATCGGGGTTTTACGTGGTCCGTGAACTGGTCCGCCCCGGAAACGCCGATTTGAACACCACCCTGGCGCTGGCCATTATTTCCATGTGCGCCTGGCTGTATTTCATCTTTCGCTACGCCGGTCCCCGTTTGGTTTACCACGACATTTTCGGCAACAAGGCCGTCAAATCCGAAGTTCCCGCCGCTATCTACTATCCCCTGTTTGTGATCTTTTTCGCGGTCGGTCTCATCGAAATCATCTCCATCATTTTTCGACCGGTTTCGCTCTCCTTCCGTCTTTTCGGCAACGTTTTCGGCGGGGAAAACCTGCTCCACGCCATGATGCACATGTTCCCGTGGGGGTTGCCGATTCCGTTTTACTTTCTCGAAATCCTGATCGGCTTTGTCCAAGCGCTGGTGTTCACCTTGCTGGTCAGCGTTTACATCGGGTTGATTTGCAACCACGAGCCCGAACCGGGGGCCGAAGGGCATCATTGAGACTAGACTTTTCCCGACCGGGACCATGTCCAAAGAACGTGGGCGGCGGGATACGTAGCTAACAACAAAAATAAAGCAGTAACATGGCAACTATCGAACTCATCGCGCAAGCCGCAGTTAACCTCCAGCCCATCCAGGGCGGTCTCGGCTGTCTGGCCGCCGCCATTGGGGTGGGCATGGTCGGCACCAAAGCCGTGGAAGCGGTCGGTCGCAATCCGGGTGCTTCGGGTAAAATTCTGGTGCAGTCCATCATCGGGATGGCGCTCGCCGAAGCGGTCGCGTTCTACGCGCTCTTCCTGTAAGACTGGAAGTTTGTAAATTCGCAGAAGTCGGCCCGCCCTCGGGGCGGGCCGCAATTCTTTTCCACAACCAACCATGATCAACGACTTCCTTTTTATCGCCGCTTCCAACCCGGTGACTGAGATTGCACACGAGTTCGGAGTGCAACCGCGTTACATTCTCTCGCAGATCATCAGCTTCCTGGTCGTGTTGGCCATTTTGTATTTCGGCGCGTTCAAGAAGATCCTGTCCACTTTGGATGATCGCCAGCGGAAGATTGAAAGCGGGCTGAAATACGCCGACGAGATGAAGCTCAAGCTGGCGGAGTCGGAGAAGCGGCAGCAGGAGACCCTGCGCGAAGCTTCGCAGAAAGCCGCCCTCATGGTCGATGAGGCGCGCGCCACGGCCAAGGATTACTTGGAAAAGCAGACCCGCGAAGCCGGCGAGCGGGCGGAACAAATTTTGAAAAAAGCGGAGGAGGCGATCACCCTCGAGCGCAAAAAAATGCTGGCCGAGGTGCGGGGAGAAATCGCCCGCCTGGTGGTGATGACCTCGTCCAAGGTGCTGGCGCGGGAGTTGTCGGACGACGAGCGTTCCCGTTTCAACTCCGCCGCCGCCCGCGAATTGACATCCTCCAACTGATTACCAGCACATGCGAGGCAGCAAACAAATCCGGAACACCGCCAAAAAACTTCTCCAGATGAGCCTGGAGAACGGGGAGGTTTCCGCCGAGCGGGTTTCCGCCGTGTTGAATTCCCTGAAGGCGCATCCACCGCGCCAATACAAGGCGGTGCTGCGGGGCTACCTGTCGCTGATCCGCCGCGAGCTGGCCCTGAGCCAGGCCGTGGTGGAGCACGCCGGGCCGTTGTCGGGGGAGATTCTGCAATCGGTGGAATCCGCCTTTTCGTCGATTTACGGCCGCTCGGTCACCGCCGTGGCCAAAGACAACCCGGACCTTATCGCGGGCCTTCGCATCCGCGTTGGTTCCGATGTTTACGACGCTTCCATCGCCCAACGCCTTCACGAACTGGCCCGCGCGGCCAACTGATTTTTACATACGCATTAATTACGATTCATGAGCACCATCATCGAACAAATCGAACAGCAGATCGCTCAGCTTGAGACCAAATCGGTCAAAAAGAACACGGGAAAGATTGTCTCCATCGCCGACGGCGTGGCCAAAGTTGATGGCCTTTCCGAGGTCATGTATAACGAGATGATTGAGTTTCCGGGCGGCGTTTACGGCATCGCCCTGAACTTGGAGGAGGACGAGGTCGGGACCGTGATCCTCGGCGATTACAGCCGTTTGAAAGAGGGAGACGAGTGCCACACCACCCGCCGCCTGCTCTCCGTGCCGGTCGGCAAGGGACTTCTCGGCCGCGTGGTGGACGCCATCGGCCAGCCGGTGGACGGCAAAGGCCCGATCGAATCGGACACCCGCTATCCGGTGGAAAAAATCGCTCCCGGCATCATCGCCCGCAAGTCGGTTTCCCAGCCGCTGCAAACCGGCATCATGGCGGTGGATTCGATGATTCCGATCGGCCGCGGGCAGCGCGAGCTGATCATCGGCGACCGCTCGACCGGCAAGACCGCCATCGCCATCGACACCATCATCAACCAGGCGAAAATCAACAAGGTCGGCCTGGCCTCCGGCGATAAAAGTTTCCGCCCGGTTTATTCCATTTACGTGGCCGTGGGCCTGAAGAACGCCAACGTGGCCCGCACCGTGGCCGAGCTGGAAGCGGCCGGGGCCATGGAATACACCATTGTGGTGACCGCTCCGGCGGCCGACAATCCGGCCAACCAATACATCGCCCCCTATGCCGGCGCCGCCATCGGCGAATGGTTTATGGATAACGGCATGGACGCGCTCATCGTTTATGATGACCTTTCCAAGCACGCCGTGGCCTACCGCCAGATTTCGCTCGTGTTGAAACGCCCCTCCGGCCGCGAGGCGTATCCGGGCGACGTGTTTTATCTTCACTCCCGCCTGCTGGAGCGTTCCGCCCGCGTGGATGAGAAAAACGGCGGCGGCTCCCTCACCGCGCTGCCGATCATTGAAACGCAGGCCGGCGACGTGTCGGCCTACATTCCAACCAACGTGATTTCGATCACCGACGGGCAGATTTATTTGGAAACCGACTTGTTCAACCAAGGCATCCGCCCGGCGGTCTCGGTCGGTCTGTCGGTTTCCCGGGTCGGTTCGGCCGCGCAGATCAAGGCGATCAAGCAGGTGGCTGGCAAGATCAAGCTGGAGCTGGCCCAATACCGGGAGTTGGCCGCCTTCGCGCAGTTCGGGTCCGATTTGGACGCGCGCACCAAGGCCCAGCTCGACCGCGGCGCCCGCATCGTGGAAATCTTCAAGCAGCCGATGCTCTCGCCGGTTTTGGTCGAGGAGCAGGTGGCGGTTCTGTGGGGCGTGCAAAACGGATTCTTCGACGCGGTGGACGTGAAGAAAATCGTGGCCGCCACCGCCAGCGTGCGCGAGTTTTTCACCACCCGCAAACGGGAGTTGTTGGACAACATCCGCGACAAGAAAGCGATCAACGACGAACTCACCGCCGAACTGAAAAAAGCCTACGAGGATTGGAAACTAACCTTCGCCGGCTGAACGTTCGTTGACGTTTTTTCACCCGCAGGGAGATTCCCCGATAAGAACTTAAACCACCATGGCGAGCACAAGGGACATCCGGCGACGCATCAAGTCGGTCAAAAACACCAAGCAGATCACCAAGGCGATGGAGCTGGTGGCCGCCTCGAAAATGAGGAAGGCCCAGCAATCGGCCACCGCGGGGCGCGCCTACGCGACCTTGATGGCCGAAATGCTCGCCACCCTCGGTGGCCGGGTGGGTGAGGTGCGTCACCCGTTTTTGGAGAAACGCGAGGTTAAAAAGCGGGGCATTCTCGTGGTCACGACCGACAAGGGGTTGTGCGGTCCGCTGAATGCCAATCTTTTCAAAATGATCACGGAAATCAAGGACCCGGCTTCCTACACCGTGATCGGCCGCAAGGGCGCCCAGTTTCTGGGCCGCACCAAACGGGAAATGGTGGCCGACTTCGAAATCCACGACAAAGTACCGTTCTCGGAGGTGAAGGCCGTGGCGGAGTTCTTGACCAAGCAGTATTTGGATGGGCAGATCGACACCATCGAGGTGTTGTATCCCCGGTTCGTGAACACCCTTCTTCAGGAAGCCGCCCTGCATCCGCTTCTTCCGTTAAATGACCTGGAGGCTGTCGTGCGGGACTTGCGGGAGAGCAAGCTGGGCGGGGAAGACGCCCACAAGACGCCGGCGGATCCCCGCGAGATGAAGTTCGAGCCCGCTCCCGAGAAGGTTCTGGCGGAATTGCTGCCGCTCTACATCAACCAGCAAATTTATTTTATGGTGCTGAACGCGAAAGCGTCCGAGCACAGCGCGCGGATGGTGGCCATGAAGACCGCCTCCGACAACGCCTCCAACCTCATCGAGGATCTCACTCTCGAATACAACAAGGCCCGGCAAGCGGCCATCACCCAGGAAATTCTGGAAATTTCCGCATCCACCCTGT